>NZ_JBGFSI010000010.1:0-118292 GCF_041365735.1 Rhodosalinus sp. K401
GAGACTCGAACTCGCACGGCCTTTCAGCCTGGGGATTTTAAGTCCCCTGTGTCTACCATTCCACCACGCGGGCATGCCCGCGTGACCCTAACGGGCCGGTCCGGGGAACGGAAGGCGGCGTCAGAGTTCCTCGCCTTTCAGAAGCGACCGTTCCGGCAGCCACGGGTTGATCGCGAGCGCCGCGCGCAGCACGGCCTGCGCCTCGGCCTCGCGTCCCAGCGCGGTGAGGGTCAGCGCCTTGCCCGAAAGCGCGCCGAGATGGGTCGGCGCCCGTTCGAGGGCGGCGTCGAGGTCGGCAAGCGCCGCGGCGAAATCCTGGTCGAGATAATGGACGAAGGCGCGCTGGTTCCAGCCCTCGGCGTAATGCGGGCAGTACTCGATCAGCCGGTCGAACTCCGCCCGCGCGCCGAGAAGGTTCCACGACGCGCGCATCCCCATGCCGCGGTCCAGCACCGCCTGTGCCGCCTCGTCTGGCGCGTCGGTGTAAAGCTCCCAGGCCCGGTCGTTGAGCGGCTGCGCGGTCGCCGGGTCGGGCGCCTCCTGCATCCGCTCGTAGAGCGCGGCGAGTTCCCTCTCGTGGTCCGGGACCGGCGGGCACGCGGCGCGCGCGGGCGCCGCGGCGACGACCGCGGCCAGAAGAAGAGACAGGGTCAGAATACGCATCCCCGAAAGCATCGCCCGGACCGGCGGCCGCGATCAAGTCACATCCGCGACATATCCCTCCTTCACCGCCTGCATCGCCATGTAGGTCGAGGTGCTCGCGACATGCGGCAGGGTCGAGATGCGCTCTGCCAGGACTTCGCGATAGGCGCGCATGTCGGGCGTGCGCACCTTCAGCAGGTAGTCGAAATTTCCCGCGATCAGGTGCGCCTGCTCGATTTCGGGCGTGGCCGCCACCGCAGCGTTGAAGGCGGCGAGCGCGGCCTCGCGCGTGTCGTCGAGGCGGACCTCCACGAAGGCGACATGCTCGAGCCCCAGCCGGATCGGATCGAGGATCGCGCGGTAGCCGCGTATCACGCCGCTGTCCTCCAGCCTGCGCAGCCGGGCCTGGGTGGGCGATTTCGACAGCCCGATTCGGCGGGCGAGCTCGGTGACGCTCACACGGCCGTCGCGCGCGAGCTCGTCGAGAATCGCGCGATCGAAACGATCGAGGCCCAGTTGATCGGGTGACTTCATTCAGACCTCGAGTTTGGTCGCTCCGCCTGCCAAATCCCAACTTATCAGGAAATCCGCCCGCCGCCACGCTGATATGCTGCACGGCGACAAGGAGGATCTCAAGCCATGCCCCGTGACGCCGCAGACCTGCGCGCCGCCATCGACGCGGCGACCTATGCCGACGAAGGCGAGACGATCGCCCGCCTCGCCGAAGAGGCGCGACTGACCAAGGACGACCGCGCGCGGATCAGCGACCGCGCCGCGGGTCTGGTGCGCGAGATCCGGTCCTCCACGCATCCGGGCCTGATGGAGGTGTTCCTCGCCGAATACGGGCTTTCGACGGAAGAGGGCATCGCGCTCATGTGCCTTGCCGAGGCGCTTCTGCGTGTGCCCGACGCCGAAACCATCGACGCGCTGATCGAGGACAAGATCGCGCCCTCGGACTGGGGCCGGCACATGGGCCGCTCCACCTCCACGCTGGTCAACGCCTCGACCTGGGCGCTGCTGCTCACGGGGCGTGTGCTCCGGGAAGACGCGCAGCCTGGGCCCGTCGCGGCGCTGCGCGGCGCGGTGCGGCGACTGGGCGAGCCGGTGATCCGCACCGCCGTCGGCCGCGCCATGCGAGAGATGGGCCGGCAATTCGTCCTGGGCGAGACGATCGAGAGCGCGATGCGCCGTGCCGCAGAGCAGGAAGCGAAGGGATATACCTACTCCTACGACATGCTTGGCGAGGCCGCGCGCACGGACGCCGACGCGCTGCGCTATCACCGCGCCTACTCGGATGCCATCGCCGCGATCGGCGGCGCGGCGAAGGGTGACGTCCGGGACAACCCGGGCATCTCGGTCAAGCTCTCCGCGCTTTCGCCGCGCTACGAGGTGGCGCAGCAGGCGCGCGTCATGGAGGAGCTCGCCCCGCGCTTTCTCGACCTCGCGCAGCAGGCGAAGGCCGCGGGCATCGGGCTCAACATCGACGCCGAGGAGGCGGATCGCCTCTCGCTTTCGCTCGACGTGATCGAGGCGGTGCTGGCCGAGCCCTCGCTCGCCGGCTGGGACGGCTTCGGCGTGGTGGTGCAGGCCTACGGGCAGCGTGCGGCGCCCCTGCTCGACTGGCTGCACGATCTCGCGGAACGGCACGACCGCCGCCTGATGGTCCGGCTGGTGAAGGGCGCCTACTGGGACACCGAGATCAAGGCGGCACAGGTGGACGGCATCGACGCCTTCCCCGTCTTCACGTCGAAGGCCGCGACCGACATTTCCTATCTCGCGAACGCGCGGAAGCTGCTCGGGATGACCGACCGGATCTACCCGCAATTCGCCACCCACAACGCCCACACGGTCGAGGCGATCCTCGACATGGGCAACGACCGCGACGCCTTCGAGTTCCAGCGCCTGCACGGCATGGGCGAGACGCTCCACGGGATCGTCAAGGCGAAGTCGGGTGCGCGCTGCCGCATCTATGCGCCGGTGGGCGCGCATCGCGACCTGCTGGCCTACCTCGTCCGCCGCCTGCTCGAGAACGGGGCGAATTCGAGTTTCGTGAACCAGATCGTGGACGAGAGCGTGCCGCCGGAAGACGTCGCGCGCGATCCCTTCGACGTGCTGGCCGAAGGCGGTCGCCGCATCCCGACGGGCGCGGAGATCTTCCTGCCGGAGCGGCGGAACTCCCGGGGCTTCGACCTCGCCCACCGGCCGACGCTCGACGCGATCGAGGCCGCGCGCGGCCCCTTCGCGGACCATGTCTGGGACGCCGCGCCGCTCTTGGCGGGCGCGGCCGCGCCGCAGGCGCCGGAAGAGACGCGCAACCCGGCCCGGCCCGCGGATGTCGTGGGCCGCGTCAGCTGGGCGAGCCCGGCGGACGCGGACACCGCGCTTGCCGCCGCGCGCGCCTGGGACGCGCCCGCCGCCGAGCGCCGTTTGGTGCTGGAACGTGCGGCGGACCTGTACGAGGCGCATTACGGAGAGCTTTTCGCGCTCTGCGCGCGGGAGGCCGGCAAGTCCCTCAAGGACAGCGTGGCGGAGCTGCGCGAAGCGGTGGACTTCCTGCGCTACTATGCGGCGAACGCGCCCGAGGCCGATCCCGTGGGCCGCTTCGTCTGCATCTCGCCCTGGAACTTTCCGCTCGCGATCTTCACCGGCCAGGTCTCGGCCGCGCTCGCCGCTGGCAACGCCGTGCTGGCAAAGCCGGCCGAACAGTCGCCCCTCATCGCCCATCGCGCGGTTCAGCTGCTGCACGAGGCGGGCGTCCCCCGCGCCGCGCTTCAGCTTCTGCCGGGGGCGGGCGACATCGGCGCGGCGCTGACCTCGGACGCGCGCACCGACGGCGTGGCCTTCACCGGGGGGACCGACACGGCGCGGCTGATCCGCAGCGCCATGGCGGAACACCTCGCGCCGGGCGCGCCGCTCGTCGCCGAGACGGGCGGGCTCAACGCGATGATCGTGGACTCCACCGCGCTGCCGGAACAGGCGGTGGCCGACATCGTGGAAAGCGCGTTCCAGTCCGCGGGCCAGCGCTGTTCGGCGCTTCGGTGCCTCTACGTGCAGGAGGACATCGCCGAGGAGTTCACCACGATGCTCACCGGCGCGATGGACGCGCTCGCCATGGGGGATCCCTGGGCGCTGTCCACCGACGTGGGGCCGGTGATCGACGAGGATGCCCACAAGAGCATCTCGGACTATGTGGCCGCCGCGAAAGGGGAAGGGCGACTTGTCCACAGCATCGCGGCGCCGTCGGGCGGCCATTTCGTGGCCCCGGCGCTTATCCGGGTGACGGGCATCGCGGATCTCGAGCGCGAGGTCTTCGGGCCGGTGCTGCACATCGCCACCTTCCGCGCCGAGGAGATCGACGCCGTGATCGCGGCGATCAACGCCACGGGCTACGGGCTCACCTTCGGCCTCCAGACCCGGATCGACGACCGCGTGCAGCATGTCTGCGACCGGGTCCATGCCGGCAACATCTACGTGAACCGCAACCAGATCGGCGCCATCGTCGGCAGCCAGCCCTTCGGCGGCGAGGGGCTTTCGGGCACCGGGCCGAAAGCGGGCGGGCCGCACTACCTCGCGCGCTTCTGCCGGCATCCCGCGCCCGACACGGCCGGCGACTGGGAGGCCGCGATGGAGGTCGCGGACATCGAGGCGGCGGTCGCCTCCGCGACGCCGGGTGCCGCGGAACGGAGGCTCTCCCTCCCCGGCCCCACCGGCGAGTCGAACCGGCTTTCGATCCTGCCCGGGGCGCCCGCGCTTTGCGCCGGCCCCGGAGCCGAGGCCGTCCGGGCACAGGCCGAGGCCGTGCAAGCGCTTGGTGGCCTTCCGGTCGAGGCCGCGGGCCATCTCGATCCCGCCGCGCTGACGACGCTGCACGAGGTCTCCTGCGTTCTGTGGTGGGGCGACGCCGAGACGGCCCGGGCCATGGACCGCGCGTTGGCCGCGCGGGAGGGGCCGCTCGTGCCGCTGGTGAAAGGGCTGCCTGACACCGGCCATGTCTGCGACGAGCGCCATGTCTGCGTCGACACGACCGCGGCGGGCGGAAACGCCGCGTTGCTCTCGGGCGCGGCTTGACGCGACCGGGGGCAGCGCTCAGCTTAGCGCCATGTTTCCGATCCGCGATCACAACCCGTCGGGGCGCGTGCCCTATGTGACCTTCGCCCTGATGGCGTTGAACATCGTGGTGTTCCTGAGCTACGTCCAACTTTTCGCGGACGGGCGCGCGATCAACCTGTTCTTCTTCGACTGGGCGCTGACACCCGCGCGCCTGGCCCAGGGCGAAGCGTTGCACACGCTCGTGACGTCGATGTTCCTTCACGGCGGGTTCATGCACCTGGCCGGGAACATGCTCTTTCTCTTCATCTTCGGCGACAACCTGGAGGACGAGATGGGCCATGGCGGCTTTCTCGCCTTCTATCTCGCCTCTGGCATCGGCGCGGCGCTCGCGCAGGCGTTCTCGGCACCGTTGTCCGAGGTGCCGATGGTCGGCGCCTCGGGCGCGATCGCCGGCGTGATGGGCGGCTACCTTCTGTTGTTCCCGAAGGCGCGGGTCGATGTCCTCGTGATCCTCGTGGTGATCTTCAAGGTGCTGCCGGTGCCCGCCTGGCTCATGCTGGGCGTATGGTTCGCGCTTCAGCTCTTCAGCGGGATCGGCGCGGACGCGGCGGCGGGCGGGGTGGCCTACTGGGCGCATGCCGGCGGTTTCGTCGCGGGCCTCGCGCTTGCCCTGCCGCTCTGGCTCAAGCTGGGCGGACCGGCCTACTGGACCCGCACCCATGGCGAGCCGCCGCATCCCGCAGCGACCTACCGCACGCGCCGCACCCATATCCCGCGTGCCGGGCGGCGGCGCATGAAGCCATGGATCAATCGCCGCGAATGATCCTGGAGAAACCTTCGAAAAGGTCACCGTTGGCGGCGATGATCTCACCCGTCTCCAGCGGGTCGGCGCCTTCGCGCAGCGGCCCGACGAGCCCCCCCGCCTCGGTCACGATAAGGCTTCCCGCGGCGACATCCCAGATCTGCAACTCGCGTTCCCAGAACCCCTCGTACCGGCCCGAGGCGACGTAGGCCAGATCGAGCGCGGCCGCGCCCCAGCGCCGAACGCCCGCGCATTCCGGCATCAGCCGGGCGAGATCCTGCAAGGTGGCCGGCAAGGTGCGCTTCGCGCCGAACGGCACCCCCGTGGCGAAAAGCGCCTCCGACATCCGCGCCCGCCCCGACA
The DNA here is from genome assembly GCF_041365735.1 of Rhodosalinus sp. K401. Taxonomy (NCBI): domain Bacteria; kingdom Pseudomonadati; phylum Pseudomonadota; class Alphaproteobacteria; order Rhodobacterales; family Paracoccaceae; genus Rhodosalinus; species Rhodosalinus sp. K401. The sequence goes on from NZ_JBGFSI010000010.1 coordinate 5,858, forward strand.
CGCGGAGGCGGCGGCTGTCGTTCATCCAGGCGCCCTGCCCCTTCTCGGCATAGTAAAGCTCGTCCTTGGCGGCGTCGAAGACGACCGCCGCCACGATCTGCTTCTTGTGCTCGAGCGCGATGGAGATCGCCCAGTGCGGCAGGCCGTGCAGGAAGTTCGTCGTGCCGTCGAGCGGATCGACGATCCAGCGCCGGGTCGGATCTGCACCCGGCGTCTCGCCACCCTCCTCGGCAAGCCAGCCGTAGTTCGGCCGCGCGCCCAGCAGTTCCTCCTTCAGGATAGCCTCGGCCGCGAGGTCGGCGCGCGTGACGAAATCGCCCGCGCCCTTGCGCGACACCTGAAGGTTCTCGACCTCGCGGAAATCCTTGACCAGGGACCGGCCCGCCTTGCGCGCCGCCTTGATCATGATGTTGAGGTTGGCGCTGCCCTGCATGCTCCCGGCTCCTCTGGATCAGGCCGGGCGTATACGCGCAGGCGCGGGGAATGCCAAGGCCGGCCGGCGCCTCAGGAAGGGCGTTTTACGCGACCGTCAGGCCGGGTCACCCGCGCGGTCGAGACGCGCCACCCGCACCGACCTTCCGGCCGGGTGGCACCTGATCTTCCCGTGGCGCGCGAGGTGCGGCCCCGCGATGCGGGGCACGGGCACCGCGTCGTCAGCCGAAGGCGCGCAGAACCGCCACCCCGGCCCAGGCGGAGACCGCCGTGAGCGCCGTGCCCCATGTCAGGTCCACCGCGACGAGGGTCCAGTGCCAGTCGCGCAGCACGGCGTAGTTGGTGAATTCGTAAGTGCCATAGGCCACGAAGCCCAGCACCGCCCCGCCCACGAGCGCCTGCATCGGGTCGCCCGCGCGCAGGGCCGGCACCGAGACCAGGTAAAGAAGCCCCGCGACATAGGCGAGGTAGAACACCGCGGCCGGCCCCATCCGCAGCGGCTCGGCCATGATCGCACCGATCCGTCCCTCGAAGAGCGGGCGCAGCACCATGTTGAGCATGAGCGCGTCGAGAACGAGGAAGACCCCCGCCGTGGCAAGGTAGAGAAGTGCGATCTGCATGGGCGCCGGTCCTTCAATCATTTCAGGAGAATACGGGAGCCGGCGCCCGCCGGATCGTTATCGCTTGTCCGCCAGTTTCCCGAACTCGTGATCGAGGCGCGCGCGCATCTTCTTGGCGGCGCCGCGCACCGCGGATTCGATGTCGGTATCGTCGTGATTGGCGCCGAAGGGGCGCAGGCCCTCGGGCCGCGCCTCCAGCGTGGCGCGGATGTCCACGCCGCCCTTGTCGGCGTTGAGATCCTTGATGTGCACCTCGACGCGGCTCAGGCGCGACGCCACCGGGCCCAGGGCCTGCGTCACCAGACGCTCCACGACTTCCTTGACGCGGTCGTCGCCCTGAAGATGGTTGTCGGTGTTGAGCTGGATCTGCATCGGGTTCTCCTGGCTTGCGGGCGGCTCAGCCGCGGTTGATCTGCATTTGCCGGTTTCGGCCATCCGTGTCGATCCCTCCGAAAATGATCGCGCTCGGCATCTCGGAAAAGACCGCGCGCGCGGGGACGTCGCCGTCGATCCCGCCCTCGATCGTCAGGAAGCTCCAGCCCCCGTCGGACGACAGCGCCGCGGGCGCTTCAGGCAGGCCGGGCGTGCCGTCCGCACCGGGACCGAAACCCGCCACCCGGTCGGCTTCGTCCACCGGCACGCCGATGGCCGCGCGGTCGAGACGCCCTTCCTTCGGCCAGAAGGTGAGGGACAGATCGCCGTCGCGCGGCGGTGTGAATTCGAAGGGCTGGTCGTCGCTCATGGGGAAGCCTCCTGTTGTCAGGGCAAAGGCTAGCAGGGCGATGCGGCGGGGTTAAGCCGGTTTCGGCGCGGGCGGGTCGCTAGCCCGTCACCTCCCGGAACTCCCGCCACTCCCCTTTCGACATGCCGGAGGTCTCCTGCGTGACCTCCTCCCCCTTCAGCATCCGCCGGATGCAATCAAGGGCCGTGGCCGAGAGGGTGGCGCCCCCCACACGGTAGTCCTGGAACGCCTTCCAGGAGAGAGGCACCCACTCGGCGACGAGATCCCCGATGGTCTCGGCATAGACGCGGATCTCGTATTGCGCGTGGGCATCGGCGCGCAGGCGCAGGAAATGCAGAAGGTTGTGCAGATCGGTCTTCCAGTACCACTGGGTGTAGACGTTGGCGGGCAGGTTCATCCGCGCGAGTTCGCGGGCGAGGCCCTGCTGACCCTCGTCCGAGATCATCTCCTCGTAGTGGTCGTAGCAGCGCGCGGCGTCGGCCTTCAGGATTTCGAGCACGCGCGCGGCCTCCTGCCCTTCCAGCGTGGCGCCGCGGCCCTGGTTGTTCACGGTCGACTGGGCCGCCAGCATTTCAGGCGCGGGGATGTAGAACTCCCGGTCGAGGATCGAGTAGCGCGCCGAGTACTCGTTGACGTTGGCGGTGCGGTGCCGGATCCACTGCCGGGCGACGAAGACCGGCAGTTTCACGTGCAGCTTGAGTTCGCACATCTCGAACGGTGTCGAGTGCCAGTGGCGCATGAGGTAGCGGATGAGGCCCTCGTCGTTCGAGACGTGCTTCGTGCCCGCGCCGTAGCTCACGCGCGCGGCCTGCACCACGGCGGCGTCGTCGCCCATGTAGTCGATCACCCGGACGAAGCCGTGATCGAGCACCGGCTGCGCGGTGTAGAGATGGGCCTCCATCCCGGGGCTTACCGCGCGCAGGGTGGGTTGAGGGCTGGCGCGCTGCGCCTCGATTTCCGCCTGCTGCTCTCGGGTCAGGGTCATCCCGGAATCCTCCACCGCTACATGAGTCGCGCTTCCACCATATATTGAGGCGACCACCGGTGAAAACGCCAGATGCTGCGTAGGCAAATCCGCCTCAGTTCAAAAGATTTCCACAGGCCGCGCGGAACAGGCCGTTGACTTCCTGGGGATGACTCCGAAAATGTTACGAAAAACAAGACGAAAACGCACGAAATTGAGGCGGCAGTCCAATGGCACGACTTCTGATGCTTTTTCTCGTCCTGACGCTGGCCGCGGGCTGCGACAGCGACGGCACGAACCCCTTCGACAGGGACGACCCGGCCGATCCCGGCGATCCGGACGGCGAAACGCCCTCGGGCGACATCCCGGAAACCCTCGCGGGCGACGTGACGCGGGTGCGCTACGACCCTGCGGACAACACGATCGTCGTCGAAGGGCTTACCCTTGACGCCACGCCGTTCGAGGCCGTCTACAGCCGTGCGCCCGCGCTCGAGGCCAACGTACCGGGCTATCAGGTCTACACCGCGCAGGACGATGCGCTCGACCGCCACTCCACCGCCTTCGCGGCCCAGTCCAACAACAGCGGCGCGGTTCGCGCCGGGGTCACGGTGACGGGAGGGCCGCGCAACCGGTTCTTCGGCGGGACCTACTATGAACGCGACGGTGGCTTCAGGCCGCCGGCGGGCGGTCTCGTGACCTATACGGGGCGTTACGCGGGGCTCACCAATGTCGGCGGCAGTGGCGAGGATCTCATTCCCGTGCCGGGGAGCACGAACCCGGAACTCATCCCCGACCAGGCCGCCGAGGTGACGGGCGACGTGTTCATGAACGCCGACTTCTCGGACAACTCCATCGAGGGCAGCATCGTCAACCGCAGCCTCGAGGGCACCACCCTTCCGAGCCTCGTTCTGATCAGTACCGACATCGCATCGAACGGCACCTTCTTCGGCGATGTCGAGTTCGAAGCGTCAGATCCGCTCTCCGGGGACAACCCCGTCGGCAACGATATCGGCGATTACGGCGGCATCATCGGCGGGCCGGACGGCGACGGGCTGGCCGGCAGCATCACCCTCAGCGAGTTCGACGGGCTTGGCGATCAGCTTAATATCGAGAACGAAGAGGAGTACGGCATCTTCGTGCTCGACCGCTGCGGAACGCCCGGCGCGGCCGACCCGCTGGGCATCTGCGGAAGCGTGAACTAGACCGTGATCCGGCGCGCCGCGACGCGCTGGCGGGGGACCGGGCGGGCGCTTCTGGCCGGAGCGCTCGCCGCCCTGCTGTGGTCCCCCGGCCCGGCGCGGGCGGAGGCGGCGGAGCTGTCCATCCCCCTCGCGCGGGGCCTTGCGGAGGCGGCGGTGCGCGCCGGCGACGCCGCGTTTGCCACGCAGATGGCCCGCGCGCTTCTGGACGCCGATCCCGAGGACGATTTCGCGCATTACGTGCTCGCGCACGCCGCGCGGGCGGAGGACCGGCCGCGCGCCGCGCGGCGCGCCGCCGTGCGCGCCTTCCGGTACGCCCAAAGCGACGGGCGCCGCTTCGAGGCCGCGCAGATGGCCGCGCGAGGGGCGCTGGACGCCCGGCAGTTCACCGTGGCGCAGTACTGGCTGCGGCGCGCGACCGACGTGGCGCCGACCGACCAGGCCCGCGATGTCGCCACGCGCGACTTCCGGGCCGTGCGCCGGATGAACCCCTTCAACTTCCAGCTCCGCTTTTCGGTCTCTCCGTCCTCGAACGTCAACAACGGGGCCGAGGACGCGCTCAACGTGATCGACGGCGTGCCGGTGGTGGGACTTCTCAGCCCCGACGCGCTGGCGCTCTCGGGCGTGGAAACCACGGTGGATCTGCGCACGCGCTTCCGCCTGCATGAAACGGCCCGGCAGCGCACGGAACTGACGGGCCGCGCCTATCTCCGCCGCGTCGCGCTTTCGGACGAGGCAAAGCGGAAGGCGCCCATGGCCAGCAACGGCGACTATGCCCTGAACGTGCTGGAGGCGGGCCTGCGGCACGACATGGCGCTCGGTCCCGCGGCGGGGATGCTTCGTCTTTCGGGCGCGCTGGGCGACATGGCCTATGCGGGCGATCCCTACCTCGATTTCGCGCGACTGACCCTGGCGCATGTGAAGCCCGTGGCGGACAGGGGGCGGCTGCACTACGGGCTCGGACTGGAAGCGCGGCGCTACGACCGGGCGGCCGACCGGCCGGAGCGGATCGCGGACCTCTTCATGGGGTATCGCCACGCCCTGCCTTCGGGCGACAGCCTCGATTTCGGCGTGTCGCTGCGCGCCAACGACGTTGACAGCACCACGCTGCTGTCGCGCGGGATCACCGCGCGGCTCGGCTACGATTTCGGGCACGCCTTCGGGCCGGTGACGCTCTCGGCGGCGATCGCGGCCAGCTACACCGACTATCCCGACTATCGCGTGGCCACGATCCGCGTGCCCGGAGGGCGGCAGGACGAGAGCCTCGCGGCCACCTTCGACATCGCGTTCCAGGACATCCAGCATGCGGGCTTCCTGCCGGTCGTGAGCCTCAAGGCCGAACGCACGCTATCCAACGTGAGCCGCTTCGAGACCGATTCCGTCTCGGTGAGCTTCGGGATCCGCTCGGCCTTCTGATCTCGACATCGCGGCGCGCGGGCCTAGAGTGCCGATGGAATCAGGCGACAGGAGGCACCCCATGACCATCCGCTATCTTCACACCATGGTCCGTGTGAAGGACCTCGAGAAATCCATGGCGTTCTACGCGCTTCTGGGCCTGAAGGAGACGCGGCGCTGGGACAACGACCAGGGGCGCTTCACCCTCGTCTTCATGGCGCCGCCCGGGCAGGAGGAGTGCCCGGTGGAGCTGACCTACAACTGGGACGGGGACGAGGGGCTGCCCTCGGACAGCCGGCATTTCGGCCATCTCGCCTACCAGGTGGACGACATCTACGAGATGTGCCGGCACCTGATGGACAACGGCGTGACCATAAACCGCCCGCCGCGGGACGGGCGCATGGCCTTTGTCCGCTCGCCCGACAACATCTCGGTCGAGCTTCTGCAGAAGGGCGACGCGAAGGAGCCGGCGGAGCCCTGGGCCAGCATGGAGAACACGGGGCATTGGTGAGGGCCCTCGCCCTCGCCCTCGCCATTGGGGTCTGGACCGGCGCGGCGGCGGCAGAGTGCCGCCTCGCGCTGGCGCTCGCGCTCGACACCTCCTCGTCGGTGGACGCTCGGGAACACCGCCTTCAGCGCGAGGGCCTGGCCGCCGCACTACGTCATCCCGATATCCGCTCGGCCATCCTGTCGGGCGCGCCGGGGCATGTCGCCCTCGCCGTGTACGAGTGGTCGGGGCGCTACCAGCAGGCGCTCATCCAGGGCTGGATACCGCTCGACAGCGACGCAGCCATCGATGCGGCCGCGGACCGGCTTCTCGGCGCGCCGCGCAGTTACAGCGAGTTTCCCACCGCCATCGGTTACGCCCTGGGCTACGCCGCCGGGCTTTTCGAAAACGGGCCGGACTGCGCGCGCCGGGTGCTGGACGTGTCCGGCGACGGGATCGGCAATGACGGGTTCGGGCCGCGTCACGCCTACCGGCATTTTCCCTTCGCGGGCATCACCGTGAACGGCCTCGCGGTCGGGGGGCACGACCCGCATGTGCTGGACTACTACCTCGACGAGCTGCGCCTCGGCCCCGAGGCCTTCGTGGAACACGCCGAGGATTACAGCGACTTCCAGGTGACGATGACACGGAAGCTGCTGCGGGAAATCGGCACTCTGGCCGTCGGCGCGGCGCGTTGAGACGTGCCGCCTGCGCGATGTTGCTGCTGGCCGGGCTTGCCGTTGCCGCGCGGGCGGAGGCCGCGTGCCGGCAGGCGCTGGCCCTGGGCCTCGACGTCTCGGGATCTGTGGACGCGCGGGAATACCGGCTGCAACTCGACGGTCTGGCCGACGCGCTCGAGGCGCCCGAGATACGCGAAGCGCTTTTCGCGATCCCGGCCGCGCCGGTGGCCGTTGCCGTCTACGAATGGAGCGGCCCCGCCCCGGCGCGGGACATTCTGGGCTGGACCGAGATCGCCGACGAAGCCGCGCTTCTAGCGGTGACGGCCCGGCTGCGCGCCGCCCGGCGCGCCCCGGGCGACGACAGCACCGCACTCGGCCATGCGATGCGCCACGGGGCCGCGCTTCTTGCCGCGCGGCCGGACTGCTGGCGCCATGTGCTCGACATCTCGGGCGACGGAAAGGCCAACGCGGGGCCCGCGCCACGCTCCGTCCGCAGCAGTCTTCGGGGGATCACGGTCAACGCGCTGGTCGTGGGGGCGGACGCCCGCGACTCCCTCGACCGCAGACAGGTCCAGATCGGGGAATTGTCGAGCTACTTCAACGCGCATGTGATCCACGGGCCCGACGCCTTCGTCGAGACAGCGCTCGGCTACGAGGATTTCGCCCGCGCCATGCGCCGAAAGCTTCTGCGCGAACTGTCGGCCCCGTCGCTGGCCACGCTCGATCCGGCAGGGCCCGGGCACCCCGCGCATCGGTCTCAGTAGATGTAGCGGATCTGGTCCGTCCAGAAACGTTCCAACCGACGCAGCGCGGCGGTGCTTTCCACGAGGCGCGCAGGGTCGACGCCCGTCTCGACCTCCAGCCCCTCGGCATGGCGCGCGAAGAGCGTGGCGACGATCTCGCGGATCTCGCGCCCTTTCGCGGTAAGACGCACACGCACGGCGCGGCGATCGATCTCGCAGCGCTGATGGTGCATGTAACCGCCATCGACGAGCTTCTTCAGGTTGTAGCTGACATTCGACCCCTGGTAATAGCCCCGGGTCTTCAGCTCGCCCGCCGTGACCTCGTTGTCGCCGATGTTGAAGATCAAAAGCGCCTGCACGGCGTTGACCTCCAGCACGCCCAGGCGCTCGAATTCGTCCTTTATGACGTCGAGCAGCAGGCGGTGCAGCCGTTCCACCAGCGACAGCGTTTCGAGATACGGGGTGATGAGGCTCTGCCCGCTGGCGGGCAGCATCGCGGTCTGCATGCTCATGTCGCGCCGGTCTCCGCTTGACTTGCGGGCCGGAGATTGGCGCGGAATACCGAAGAAGAGGTTAAATCCTTGGAATAAATTCTAAAATTCTAGCTAACTCGCCATCCCGAGGCGCGCGCGGATCTCGCCGATCAGGGGCGCGTGCCGCGCCGGAGGCTCCGACTGCCCGGCCACCCAGGCATAGAGGTCCTGGTCGTTCTCCTCGAGCAGCGCCTCGTAGGCATCGAGCGCCGCGTCGTCCATGCCCGCGAGCCGCGCCTCGGCGAAGCCCTGCAGGATCAGGTCCATCTCCTTCGTGCCGCGGCGCATCGAGCGCATCGAAAGCCGGCGCCGCCGGGTCTCGGCGGTTTCGGTCATGCGGAGGCCTCTTCCTTGAGGCGCTGGCGAAGCCGCTTCTCAAGCTTGCCGAGGCGCTCGGAGGTGGTGCGCAAGGAGGTCTTGAGCGTGCGAAGCTCGGTAAGAATCTCGGTGATGTCGGGCGAAAGCGCCTCTTCCTCCGCCGGGCTTTCGACGCCCTCCCCCTCACCGGTGAGAAGCCACATGATCGAGACGTTCAGGATGCCCGCCATCATCGACAGCCGGTTGGCGCGGGGTTCTGACAGGTCCTCTTCCCAGCCGCGCAGCGTTCCGAGCTTCACGCCGAGCCGCTTGGCAAGCTGCGCCTGCGTCATGCCGGCGTTTTCGCGCGCCGCCGCCACGCGGTCGCCGAAGGTGGCCTGATCGGGGCCGTACCAGTCGCCGGAGGCGTCGCTCAAATCGTCCATCGCTCTCTCCCATCCGCTGTGCGATCGCCGCTTGATCGCTTTCGAACCCCAGCCTAAGACATGGGGCACCCCAGTTCAAACCGGTGTGACCATGATCCCGATTTCCGCGACCCTCGAGCGCGTGCAGCCTTCGCCCACCATCGCGGTGACGCAGCGGGCGCGGGATCTCAGGGCCGAGGGGCGCGACGTGATCGGGCTTGGCGCCGGCGAGCCGGACTTTGACACGCCACGGCACATAAAGGATGCCGCAATCGCGGCACTCGAGGCGGGAAAAACGAAATACACCGCGCCGGACGGTATCCCCGAGCTCAAGGAGGCGATCGCGGCCAAGTTCCTGAGCGACAACGGCCTTCGCTACACGCCGGCCGAGATCGGCGTCTCCTCCGGCGGCAAGCAGGTGCTCTTCAACGCGCTGATGGCCACGCTCAATCCCGGCGACGAGGTCATCGTGCCCGCGCCCTACTGGGTGAGCTACCCCGACATGGTCCGCATGGCGGGCGCGGAGCCGGTGATCGTGCCCTGCGGTCTCGATACGGGCTTCAAGCTCTCGCCCGAGGCGCTCGAGGCCGCGATCACGCCCCGGACGCGCTGGGTCATCCTCAATTCGCCCTCGAACCCGACGGGTGCGGGCTACGGCCGCGACGAGCTGCGCGCGCTGAGCGAGGTTCTGATGCGCCACCCCCATGTCTGGGTGATGTCGGACGACATCTACGAACACATCGCCCATGACGGGTTCACCTTCTGCACGCCGGCCGAGGTCGAGCCCGGTCTTCGCGACCGGACGCTCACGGTGAACGGCGTCTCGAAAGCCTACGCCATGACCGGCTGGCGCATCGGCTACGCTGGCGGGCCAGAGCCGCTGATCACCGCGATGCGCAAGGTGCAGTCGCAGTCCACATCCTGCCCCTGCTCGATCAGCCAGTGGGCGGCGGTGGCCGCGCTGACCGGACCGCAGGACTACATCGCCGAAAGCTGCGCGGCCTTCCGCCGCCGCCGCGACCTCGTGGTGGAGCGGCTGAACGCGATCCCCGGTATCGACTGCCCCGTGCCCCAAGGCGCCTTCTACGTCTTCCCCTCGATCGCCGGGCTCATCGGGCGGACCTCGGCGGGCGGGCAGCGGATCGACGACGACGAGACCTTCGCCGCCGCTCTGCTCGAGGAGGAGGGCGTGGCGGTCGTGTTCGGCGCGGCCTTCGGCCTCTCGCCCCATTTCCGTGTGAGCTACGCCACATCGGACGACGTGCTGGAGGATGCCTGCGACCGCATCGCGCGCTTCTGCGGCGGCCTGGGCTGAGGCGGCCGTGGCGGACCTGCCCGACTACTACTTCCGGGTGCGCGACAACGGCGCGCTGGTCTTCCGCGTGGACACCGAGAACCGCCACCGCCGCATAGAGATGGACCCGATCGCCGCCGTGAACATCCGCAACGGCGAGATCAGGCCCCAAGGCGACCGCGTCCTTTCGGAGACCGATGTCGAGGTCATCCGCGACTGGATGGCCGAACGCCGCGAGGTCGTCGCCGCGCGCGAGATGGACGACATTTTCCGCGCGGTGGATCACCTCAACCTCACCGCGCACTGGGCGCAGACCAGGGCGACCGACGCCGAACTGGACGAGGTGACGGAGTCGCTTCTCCTGGCGATGCACGACCTGCGCAGCGTGCTGGTGCGGCGCAAGTCCGAGCAGCTGGCACGCGACGACGATTAGGCCGCGCGCCGGCCCGCCCTTCCCTGCCCCGCGCGAAGCCGCGGCACGGAGCCCCACCAGAAGCGCGTCATCAGCAGCACCCCCGCGCAGGCAAGGCCGAGGGTCAGCCCGAGCCAGACTCCCGGGCCGCCCCAGCCCAGCACGAAGCCCATCACCCAGGCGCCGGGAATGCCCACGCCCCAATAGCTGACCGCCGCCATGACCATCGGCACGGCGGTGTCCCGCACCCCGCGCAAAAGCCCGAGCGCCATCACCTGCGCGGCGTCCACGAGCTGAAAGAGCGCCGCGATGGCGAGCAGCGTCGCGCCCAGCGCCATGATCTCGCCGCGGGCGGATTCCGCGGGATCGAGGAAAAGCGCGTAGAGCGGCCCCGGCACCGCCAGGAACAGCACGATCGTCAGGAGCGCCGCCACGAGGCTGAGGCCGAGCACGGCGCGCGCGCCCCGGGCCAGATGCTCCGCGTCGCCGCGCCCGAAGGCGTTGCCGGCACGGATCGTCGCCGCGTTGGACAGCCCCATGTGGATCATGAAGGTGGCGGAGGCGATCTGCAGCGCGATGCCGTGCGCCGCGAGCGGCACCGTCCCGAGCCAGCCCATCATCACCGAGGACACCGAGAAAAGACCGATCTCGGCGAGGTTGGTCACCCCGATCGCTGCACCCATGCGCGCCACCTGCCGGAACACGTCCCAGTCGGGGCGCCAGAGCCGGACGAAAAGACTGTGCTGGGGTAGCGCCGCCGCGGCGTAGGCGGCCGAGAACAGCAGCGCCACCGCGTTCGTCGCCACCGAGGCGATGGCCGCCCCGCGCAGACCCAGCTCCGGCGCGCCCCAGTTGCCGAAGATGAGCGCATAGTTGAACAGGGCGTTCGCCACGGCGGCCGCGACGGTGATCCAGAGCACCACCTGCGTGCGCCCGAGCGCGGCGAGATAGGATTTCAGCACCATCACCAGAAGCGCGGGCAGGATGCCGGGCCCGGCGATGCGCAGGTAGTCCTGCGCCGCCGCCGACAGCTCGGGCGTCTGCCCGAGCAGGCGCAGCAGCGGGGCGGAGAACCAGAATATCGGCAGGCAGGCCAGCGCGAAGAGGACGGACAGCCACAGCCCCATGCGCGTGACCCGCCGCACGGCCGTCTCGTCCGCCTCGGCCTCGGCCGAGGCCACGAGCGGCATGACCGCCCAGGCGATCCCCGCCCCCATGATCCAGAGCGTGAACCAGAGCGCGGTGGCGAGCACCAGCGCCGCCAGCCCCTCGACCGAGTGCCAGCCCATCATGACCGTGTCGGTCAGGTGGATCGCGAACTGCGCGAGATGCCCGCCGATCAGCGGGAACCCGAGCAGCAGGATGGCGCGGAGGTGCCGGGGATATGACATGGCGGCAGCGGGCATGGCCGCGCTCTAGCGCCGGTCCGCGCCTCCGGCAAGACGGGATCAGATCGCGGCGATAAGAAGCTGCCACGAGATCAGCGCCACCACGGCGCCGGCCCCGATCTCGATGAGCGGAAGCGCGCGCGCCGCGCCGCTGCCGCCGGCGAACTGGGCGAGCGTCCCCTCGCGCATCGTCACCGCCGCGACGGCGACCGCCACCGTCACGCTCGCCGTGCCGAGCGCCATCGCCACCGCCCCGGCGATGCCCTGCCAGACGAGATCCATGCGCCAGGTGAGGATCAGCAGGAAAAGCGCGCCGGTGCAGGGCCGGATCGCCACCGCGGCCACAAGAAGCGCGGCATCGCGGAGGTTCGACACCTCGCCCGCCTCTTCCATGCTGGGGCCGTGGCGGTGCCCGCAGGAGCTGCAGGCGCCCTCCGGCCCGTGGCCCTGGCGATGGTGGCCGTGATCGTCGCCCGGTTGGGCCTGCGGCCGGCGCCAGAGCTTGCGCGCCCCGCGCGCCACCAGCCAGAGGCCGATCAGCCCGATCGCGGCGTAGGACAGCGGCGCCATCCACGCCTCGGCCGCGCCCACCATCTGCTGGCGCGTCCAGCCGAGCGCCCAGACACCCGCATAGACCAGCGCGATCGCCGTGCCCGCCTGCGCTAGGCTCGAGGCCAGCGCGAGGCCCGAAAGGCGCAGGACCGGCACCCGCCGCGCGACCCCGTAGCCGCCGATCAGCAGCTTGCCGTGGCCCGGCCCGGCGGCGTGGAAGAACCCGTAGGCGAAGCAGAGCCCCCAGAGCGTGGCGAGCGCCCCGGGCTCGCCCGCGCGGAGCGCCCGAAGCGCCCCCGCCATGGCGCGCTGCGCCTCCTGCTGGCCCGCGGCGGCCCAACGCGCGACGTCGTCCGCCCCGCCCCAGAGCCAGAGCCACGCGGCCAGCGCGGCGATGGCGGCCATGGCCGTCAGGAGGACGAGGCGCATGTGATCCGGGCCTTGTCGGCGTAGAGATGCCCGATCTCGAGCGTCTCGAAGGTAAGCTCGTCGACCTCTCCGACGATCTCGGCGACCCGCGCATCGGCCTCTTCCGGGTCGGCCTCCGTGATGGGCGCCGCGCAGCGTTCCGGCAGGCGCACGCCGACGAGTTCGTAGGCGACGTAGAAGGTCGGGTCGTAGGCTTCGATCACGGTGCCCTCCGCCGGGAAGGGCGTCACGTCACGCCGGTGGGAGGCCACGATCCGGCCTTCCTCCACCGCGATCCCGGTGGCGGTGGGCAAGCCGATCTCCGCCGTCTTGTCACCGTTGACGAGGTAGAGGTCGCCCTCGAACCAGTCGGGCCATTCCACGAGGTCGAAGCCGCGAAGCTCGGCAAGCTCGGCCTCGGTGAGCACACCGTCGGCCTCGGGGTCGAGCCCCATGTCCTCGAGGATGAGAAGGGTGAAGAAATCGTCGTAGACCCAGGTGACCTCCACCCCGGTGATCATGCCGGCATCGCCCAGCTCGACCTTCACGGTCGCGTCGACGAAGATGTGGGGATGAGCCCCGAGCGCCCCGGGCAGGCTGGTCACGAGGGCAAGGATGGCTGTGCGGAACATGGGCGAAACCTACGCTGCACGGGCGAGACCGGCAACCGGCGACCAGCCTGCGCCGCGCGGAATTCCGCCAGCGTGCCGGTCCCGGCCGCGCTGCGGTCCGAAGGTCTGCATCGCCCGGCCCCTGCCCCGTGCCGCCGCAGAGCGCCGCGCGACCGGCACGGCGCGCGCGGGCACACCCGGGCCGGAAACCCTTGGACCTGTCCGAAAAGGATCGAGTCTCCGGAAAGCGGGGACATTCCCGGCCGTCACCGCCGGCGAGGTAGACGATACCTGCCGGCACCGCGATGCGCGCGTAGCCCCGACAGGACGGCCCCGCCCCCGACGGCGCCCGGAAAGCCGCTTTTCCCGATGCGCCCGGACTGACATACTGTGCGCCAGGCAAGACAAGAGAGCAGCGAGCATGGCAGACGATCTCCTCGACAGCGTGGAGCCCGGCGACTACGACGCTTCCTCTATCGAGGTGCTCGAGGGGTTGGAGCCGGTGCGCAAGCGCCCCGGCATGTATATCGGCGGCACCGACGAGCGGGCGCTGCACCACATGGTGGCCGAGGTCCTCGACAACGCCATGGACGAGGCGGTGGCGGGCCACGCCAACCGCATCGAGATGGAGCTGGCCGAGGACTACACGCTTACCGTGCGCGACAACGGCCGCGGCATCCCGGTTGACCCGCATCCGAAGTTTCCGGGCAAGTCCGCGCTCGAGGTGATCCTGTGCACGCTGCACTCGGGCGGCAAGTTCTCGGGCAAGGCGTATCAGACCTCGGGCGGGCTGCACGGCGTGGGCGCCTCGGTGGTCAATGCGCTGTCGGAGTCCATGGTGGTGCAGGTGGCGCGCAACCGCACGCTGCACGAGCAGCGGTTTTCCCGTGGCGTGCCCCTCGGCCCGGTGGAAGAGGTGGGCGCCGCGCCCAACCGCCGCGGCACCACCGTGAGCTTCCGTGCCGACCCCGAGATCTTCGGCGCGCATCGGTTCAGGCCGGCGCGGCTTTTCGCCATGGCGCGCTCCAAGGCGTATCTCTTCTCGGGCGTCGAGATCCGTTGGAAATCCGCGGTGGACGACGGCGAGACCCCCGCCGAGGCGACGTTCCACTTTCCCGGCGGGCTTTCCGACTATCTGAAGGAGCGCCTGGCCGGCGCGACCACCTACGCCGAGCGACCTTTCGCGGGGGCTGTCGATTTCGAGGGTCGCTTCGGCACCCCCGGCAAGGTGGAATGGGCGATCAACTGGACGCCCGCGAAGGACGGCTTCGTGCAGAGCTACTGCAACACGGTGCCCACGCCCGAGGGCGGCACGCACGAGCAGGGCTTCTGGGCGGCGATCCTGAAGGGCATCCGCGCCTATGGCGAGCTGGCCAACAACCGCAAGGCCGCGCAGATCACCCGTGAGGATCTGATGGCGGGCGGCTGCGCGCTCGTCTCCTGTTTCATCCGCGAGCCCGAATTCGTGGGCCAGACGAAGGACCGCCTCGCCACGGCCGAGGCCGCGAAGCTGGTGGAAGGCGCGGTCCGCGACCATTTCGACAACTGGCTCGCCGCCGACACCAAAAGCGCGGGCGCGATCCTCGACTTCCTCGTCCTGCGGGCCGAGGAACGGCTGAGGCGCAAGCAGGAGAAGGAGACCGCGCGCAAGACCGCCACGCGCAAGCTGCGCCTGCCCGGCAAGCTGGTGGACTGCACCGCGACGGCGCGCGACGGCACGGAGATCTTCATCGTGGAGGGCGACAGCGCGGGCGGCTCGGCCAAGGCCGCGCGCAACCGCGAGACGCAGGCACTCCTTCCGCTCCGGGGCAAGATCCTGAACGTGCTGGGCGCGGCGTCCTCGAAGCTCGGCTCGAACGCCGAGATCTCGGACCTCTCGCAGGCGCTCGGCGTGGGACTCGGCACGAAATTCCGGCTCGACGATTTGCGCTACGACAGGGTCATCATCATGACCGACGCCGACGTGGACGGGGCGCATATCGCCGCGCTTCTGATGACCTTTTTCTTCACCCAGATGCGGCCGATGATCGACGCGGGCCACCTCTATCTCGCCTGCCCGCCGCTCTATCGCCTGACCCAGGGCGCCAAGCGCGTCTACGCCCTCGACGAGGCGGAGCGCGAGGCGTGGTTGCGGCGCGGGCTCGGCGGCAAGGGAAAGATAGAGGTCGCGCGCTTCAAGGGTCTGGGCGAGATGGACGCCAAGGACCTGAAGGAAACGACGATGGACCCGGCCTCGCGCCGGCTCATCCGCGTGACCATCGACGAGGACGAGCCCGGCGAGACGGGCGACCTCGTGGAGCGGCTGATGGGCAAGAAACCGGAACTGCGCTTCCAGTATATCAGCGAGAACGCGAGGTTCGTGGAGGAGTTGGACGTGTGATCGGCGCTTGGCGCGGACCGGAGAAGAAACCCGCAGCCCGGCAGTGGGGAAAGGGTTCACGCCATCATCGGTAGCGCTGCAGCGTCGATGGCGCCGCTGACCTCGAATGACGCGCGTCGGCCCGGCGACGGGGTATCCGGCGCGATCCATGGGTCACGGCCCGGCGGCAGCGCGATGCAGCCTCATGGGCAATTCGAGCATCCCGAATGGCCCGGGCGAGACCGCCACGAGGAGCAAAAAGCGGTCGGCTCGGCAGGTCGCCGCAACCCTCACGGAGTTTTCCGGCCGGCGGACCCTACTTGGTCCTTGAGCCGGAGCGCAAAAGCTCCCACCAGCGGTATTTGAGAAGGCGCCTCCAGAAAACCCATCTTGGCATCAAATCCCTGTATTTCAGGATAAATGCTCGCTTGCTTCTGATATTCTTGCTGAGGCGAAATCCGTCGTGCTGCCTGGCGAAAACCACAGCTTCCGGCGCAATCGCAATTTTCTCACCCGCACGCAGCATCTCTATCGCCAGCGCGCGATCTTCCGAGATCGCCAGCTCCTCGTCAAAGCCTCCGACAGCAAGAAACAGGTCCTTTTCAATAAGCAGATTGATGCCGCCCGTCCCGGGATTTCGCCAAAGTAGCGCATCGACGGATATCTCGCCTTCCGTCAAATTATGATGTTCGTATACCTGCCCATTTCTGGAGCGCAGAATTCTCCCGTAAACGCAACGCGCCGAGTCCCGCCTGCAGGCATTGAAGGCTTCGAACAGGAAGTTCTCGTCCCACCAGTCATCGTCATCTAGGAAGGCCAGATGCGTACCGGTGGAGAGAGACGCGCCGAGGTTTCGCGCCCTCGAGGGCCCTATACGGGGCTGTTCTCGAAAGAGCTTGATGCCGGACGGAAGGTCGGACCGCGCGACTTCGCGGGTTCCGTTGTCGATGACAAGCACCTCGAGGGGCGGCAAGCTCTGCTTCAGAACCGACGCAATGGCCTCCCGCAGCCAGTCAATCCTCCGGTCGCAGGTCGGTATGACGACCGAAACGCAAGGGTCCGGCGTGGCGCTTTCTTCCGGCTTCGACATCATGTTGCGGCATCACTCTCCATAGCGCCGAGACGGGGCCGTGCTAGCTGCGCATGGAGTCGAAGCTTACCGGAAGCGGCGGCTTGGTTCGACACCGTGGGCACGCCCCCGCGAAACTCCTCCTCGGGCCCTGCGTCCTGCCACACCTTGAGTGATGCTGTCCGCGTCCCTTCGACGATCGCCGGCGCAACGCCCGAACCGTGGGCGCTGCCCCCCAGGGACGCATGTCGGCGCAAGACCACGTCTCCCGATCCCCGTGGCTTCTCGGAACGGTCGACTGAAACCTAGCGATACGGCATTTGTCGGACGTAGGACTCGCGAAGCTTCTCGATACGTTGTTGAAGCTGCTGGCGACGGTCGTCTTTCAACCCCGGCGTTGTCGCCCAGTCCATGTAGGTCACGATCGCCATCCTCACATCATAGTCCCTCGGAATACCATCGTCGAGGCCCGGTATTTCCTGCGAGTCGCATTCGAAAAGGCCGATATCGGGAATGCCCGCGCAGTGAAGCATGTCCCGCGTGCGAACACATTTGAAACACTTTCCGCAATTCCCGCCGGTCGAGGTGTCCCTCCAGCAGACGGAGAGCTGGCGCACCAGCTCGGGATCCGCGTCATGGATCGCCCGCACCCGCTCGCCCCGGCGGAGCGTGTGTCCGAAAGCCACCAAGGGCAGATCGCCCCGACCGAAGATATCCATCAGGATACTACCGTTGCCCCACGGGTGTTGAAAAACGTCATGGATTGGAGGAGCGTCCAGCGCATATGAAGCCTCGCAAAACTCTTTCCCAATATAATTCAGGCACATCGCCAGCATGAAGGAGTGCTGAAGCTCCCAATGCATCGGCATGTTGCGAAAGTCCGTTTCTGCAACGATCAGATCAAGTCCGATAATGTCCGAAATTCGCTCGACACGCAACCGAAGGTCGATGAAACCCGGATGATCGGCCGTCGGGTAATCCGCGCCCGCGACAAGAAGACTATGGCTATATTCTGCCTGTGCCTTCGCGGCGATCGCAGAGGATGTACTATCGACGCCACCGGAGAGGCAAATAACCTTATGATCTTTCCGTCTTGATACCGACCCGGCATCAACGATATTCTCCAAAATCAGTCGCGGCGGCGAAAGCGAAGGAATGCTCCACAGTGTGTAGGCATAGTTCAACGTCTCGACCATTCGCGCGGCTGCCGCGCTCACCGGGGCAGTGACCCGAATGGTGCGATTGGTCCGGGAGGAAATCGCGGCAAGCCCGAAGAGAGCGAAATCCCAGATCTCCGGTGCCTTGCACACCGCCTCCGATCTGATGAAGAAGGACCGGTTGCCAACCTTTACCACGACGCGATCCTTATCCCACGCACAGGTGGCATCGTCTGTTCCATCGGAGGTCTGTCGGGTACGGAACTCCGCCATCTTCGCCCAGCCGGGTGCGGCAGACCGCAGCTTGCGAATCTGTGTCAAACGCCTGCTGAAACCCTTCGTCGACACCGGCAACTCCCATCGGTTTCCGCAAGATGCCTGACGCAGTAGAACAGGGTTTGGAAGAAGGCAACGCCTCCATGGTCTGGCCGATAGTCGTGCTTTCGCTTCCTGGCGAAGAGGTGCGGCGACGCGGGCTGTTGACCGCGCTGGCGCGGTTCGCCCTCGATTATGAGGTCTTTATCGGGGTCGATGGCCGAAATGGTCTGCCGGCATGCTGGGAACGCGACATCGATCGATCCGCCGCAAGGTTTAATATCGGACGCGACCTGACCGATGGTGAATTCGCCTGTGCCCTGTCCCACCGCGAAATCTATCGCAAAATCGAGCGCAAAGGCTGGCAGGGCGCCGTGGTTCTCGAAGACGATGCCATTATCGACCGTCGTTTCGCGGATTTCGTGCGCGGGGAACTGTTCCGGCGAGCGGACTTGATAATGCTCGACCATTCGAGAGCATATGTGCGCGGTAAGGGATTGGACATCATGAAGGGCGTGACGATGCGCCGGCTGGCGCTCCCCTCCTACCTGACGACGGGGTATTCGATTTCCGCAGCCGGCGCACGATCTCTGCTGGCGTCCTCCCGACCGGTGTCTGCCACGGCCGATTGGCCTGGCGATATCGTGTCGCTGGGCGCAATGGCGCTGGAGCCCAGAATTGTCGATCATCCCGACAAGTTTACCGGCACTTCGCACCTGCGCGACGCGCGCGTCAAAATCGTTTCGGACCACGGCGGCAAGCGCGGGTCAGCGAAGAGGCGGCGCGCCACGACCTATTGGAAGCGCTGGCTGATCAAAAGACTTTCATCCAAGATCAGTTGAACTCTTGAACTGCCCTCAATGCCTCGGTGAAGCTCTTTGCCATGAAGGGTGGATGATCGCCGGCCCAGGTGTTGATGTAATTGAAGACCTTCCCGTAATGGTTGTCCAGAACGACGTGTGTTTTTCCCATCAAGCTACACAGGATATGACCATGCAAGCGGTCAGTGACGACGCGATGGCCTTGGGCGAGAAGATCGATCCCACGCCGCAGTTCTTTTTCGGCCTTCAATCGATAGGCTCTCTCCAGCCAGGCCATAAGCGTCCTGCTTGGAAGGGGCGCAGATCGCGCTAACCGCTCGGCAATTTTCCCGGCCCATGGAAGATTGTAGGGTTCTATCCAATCCGTCACGCGAACGCTGTCCCGCGCTGTGGTCTCCTGGCTGCGGCTCGCGTGTCTTTCCTGATCGTCGCGCATCAGGGCCAGAACGGGGACTTCCGGCCTGGTGTCCGTGTGCAATGGCCCGAGGGCAAATGCCATGTCCGGACAAAGATAAACCGGACAGTCGAAATTCTCGCGCGCAAAGTCCAGGCTCGCGGTGTCGCGCACCATCATGGTGAAATCGGAATGCCGTGCGATCGCGCGCCTCGTTTCCTTCAAGGGGAGCGACTCAGAACACGAAAAGTGTATGGACTGAGGCAATTGCACGATCTTGCGATGCGGAAATCTGTCCAGTATGGCAACGCGGTTCTCCCAGAAGCCTGGCCACAGATCGCCGAAGTTGCCCCCGCCGAGCAGCAGGAGAGGGCCCTCAGGCATCACCTGGTCGAGGTGAGTGGGAAAAGCCTTGTTTCGCGAAACATATGCCGGGAACGATCCGAGTCGTTTCCGAAGCTTCGCGAGCGTTCCAAGCCATATGGCACTGTCACCGATATTCGAGTGCGCAGGAAAATCCAGCAGGGCGTAGGGGTGCGGCGCGCACCGACCGAGCGCCTCGTCCAGGGTATCGTCGATTCTTGCAGTAATGGAATGAGTATCCATGTTCACCCCGCTCCAGACGCGCCAGGAAACGGCCGGCGGCGCCGGGCGTGCGGTCGTCTCGTAGCTCGGGGCCTTCGATGCACCCTTATCCCGACCCTTTGGTTGAGAGGCGGCCACATGCGACGACGCTCGTGCAGGTGACCGAACATCCCGGAAAGCGACCCTCACGACGTATCACGGATGCATCGCGGCAGAAGTCGGATCGTCATGGAGTCATTCCGAGACTGCGCGCCGTTGCACGGGCACCACGCGCCCGCGAAAGCCAACCTTGCCCCGCACCGCCGATCGGTGAAGCCGCGCCGCGTCGCCGTGCCAGACCCGGTCGCGCCTTGAGCGAATCCTTGCCGCCCCCTCCCTCTCGGCTAACCTCGCGGCCATGCGCGCCGCCTTCCTTCTCACCCTCCTGCTTCTGACCGCCTGCGGGCGGCCGCTGACGGAGGGCGAGCGGGCGCTGGCGCGGGTCACCCATGGCGACGCGGTCGATCTCGAGCGCATCCGCTTCCATGACGGAGCGCTCGTGGGCTCCTATGTCTGGGAGCGGCCGGCGCGGCCGCGCACCTCCTGCCGGGAGCGGATCTGGCCGCCGGGCCGACCGGGAGAGCGCGTCGAGGTCTCTCCCGGCGCCATCGCGCTTTTCAACCGCGTCTTCTACCGGACGGATCTTTACCGGCCCGACTACGCGCCCGGCTTCCCAGACCGCATCTTCCTTGCCGAGGCGATGCTCTTCGCCCACGAGCTCACCCATGTCTGGCAGTGGCAGAACCGCGCGCGGACGGGCTATCACCCGTTCCTCGCCGCGCGGGAGCACACGCGCTCTCCCGATCCCTACCTCTTCGAGCTGGAGACGGCCGACTTCCTCTCCTACGGCTACGAGCAGCAGGGCGCGATCATGGAGGAATACGTCTGCTGCACGGTGCTCGACCCGGCCGCGCCACGCACCGGGCGGCTGCGCAGGATGCTCGCGCGCGAGATCCCGATCGGCGATCTGGACGCGGCACTCGGCGAGGCGCAGGTGATCGTCCCGTGGGACGGCGTGACGGCTCGCGGGATCTGCTCGGACTAGCCGTCCGCCTGAACGCTCCGAAGCCAGGCCACGAGATCGGCCACCGCCTCGGAGGTCATGATCGGCTGGCCGGAGGGCGCCTTGAGTCCGACCGACGCACCGCCCTCGAAGAAGTTGCCGTAAACCGGCATCGGGCTGCCATGTGCCACCAGCGGGTCGCGCCCGTCGATGCGCTTGACCACACGCTCCAGCGGGAAAACGCCGCCATTGCCGGCCGAAAGCGCGGTGAGGTCCGTCGGCTTGATCGTGAGAACCCCGCGCATCGGCCCTTCGCCCATCGCGTCGATGCCGTGGCAGCTTGCGCAATGCGTCCGATAGAGGGCCTGCCCCGCCTCGGGGTCCTCGGCCGCGAGGGGCGCGGCCGCGAGGCCAAGCGCGGTGCAAAGGGCGATGCGGGCTTTGCGGTGCATGAATGTCTCCTTGGGACGTGGGATCATTTCTGGATGCTTTCGAGATGGAACAGGATCGCGGCCAGCGGTCGCGGTACCGGCGACATGATCCCGTCCCCCGTGTCCACCGGCACGGTTTCGCCGCGCAACAGCAACCCGAACTCGGGCATGTCGGGTCCCTGCGCCTTGTTCCCTCGCGTGTAGCCGTCGATGGTGGACAGCACTTCGGCGCGCGGGAAGGTTCCGCCGGACCGCGCCGAGATCGTGGTCAGGTCCGGCGGCGGCGGGGTCAGATCGCCGGCGAGCGGGCCGTCGCCGCGCCCGCCGCTTCCGTGGCAGACCGCGCAATTCTCCACGAAGAGCGCGGCGCCTTCGGAGGGTTCCGGCATGGCGGTCATCGCCGCGCAGGCGACGAGCCCGGCCGGGGCGAGGACAAGGGCGGCGAGGCGAAGATCACGGAGTGCGGGCATCTGCTTTCCTGGAGGATTTCGAGAGGGACGGTGGACGGGCGTGGCGCGCCGGGGCCTGCGGCGCGGGAGGCGAGATGGCGGGCGCCGCCGGCAGGACGCCGGCCGGATGCGCGCGGCGCGGTCCGGCAAAACGCGGGCCGGGCTGGATCATGCCTGCTCCTCCTCTTGGTCTTTGGCCGCGCGCGTCGGACGCGACGCCCGGCCCATCATTGAGCCACAGCATAGCGCCGTGACAAGCCCCGTGCGAGAGGCGATGCTCGCACCGTCAGTGAAATGGAGACGGTGGGCAATGCTGAGCGTGACCGAGGCAGAGGAAATCCTTGCGGAGAATTTCGCGCCGTGGGTGCGGGCGCTCGCGCCCGTGGTGGAAGAGACCGCGCCCGATGGAATTCGGATGCGGATGCCCGTCACGCCCGAGATCGCCCGCGTGGGCGGCATCGTGTCGGGTCAGGCGCTGGCCGCCCTCGCCGACACGGCCATGGTGCTCGCGGCCTGCGCGCAGGCGGGCCGCTTCGTGCCGGTGGCCACGACGAACCTCGACCTGCAGTTCCTGCGGCCGGGCGGAGGCGAGGCGATCCTGTGCGACGCCGAGATCGTGCGCGCGGGCCGGGCGCTCGTCTTCGCGCGCGCCACGCTCACCGCGATGCCCGCCGGCAAGGCGGTGGCGGTCGCCACGGCCACGTTCTACGCGCCGTGACGGCCCGCCGCCCGGTCGCCGCGAGATGGGGGCGGGCGCTCAGCTTATCCGGCCGGCGTCCAGATGAAGCTGGCGGTCCATGCGGGCGGCAAGGGCCAGGTTGTGGGTGGCGATGAGCGCGGCAAGGCCGGTCTCGCGCACAAGGTCCATGAGCGCCGCGAACACCCGGTCCGAGGTTTCGGGGTCGAGGTTGCCGGTGGGCTCGTCCGCGAGCAGAAGCCGCGGCGCGTTCGCGAGCGCCCGGCAGAAGGCCACGCGCTGCTGTTCGCCGCCCGAAAGCGCGGCGGGACGGTGATCGGCGCGGGGCGCGACACCCACGCTGTCGAGAAGCCTGTGCGCCCGCGCCTCCGCCGCGCCGCGCGCGATCCCGTCGGCCAGCTGGGGCAGGACCACGTTCTCGAGCGCGGTGAACTCGGGCAGCAGGTGGTGGAACTGGTAGACGAAGCCGACCTCGCGGCGGCGCACGCGCGTGCGGGCCCGGTCGCCCTGCCCGCCCATGTCCTTGCCCCCGATCTCCACCCGGCCGGCGTCGGCCACGTCGAGAAGCCCCGCGATGTGCAGCAGCGTGGACTTTCCCGCCCCCGAGGGCGCGACGAGCGCCACCACCTCGCCGGGCGCGAGCGTGAGCGACGCGCCGCGCAGCACCGCCACCTCGCTTTCGAGGCCCTTGTTGTAGGTCTTCTCGACGCCCTCGAGGCGCAGCGCCGCCTCACTCATAGCGCAGCGCCTCGACCGGGTTCATCCGCGCCGCCCGGCGGGCGGGGAAGATCGTCACGACGAAGCTGAGGCCAAGCGAGAGGGCCACCGCGGACAGCACGTCCGCCGCCTCGAGCCTCGCGGGAAGCTGGTAGATGCCGCGCACCGCCGGGTCCCAGACACCGCCGCCCATCGCGTAGTTCACGAAGGAGAAGATCGGGTCGATGTAGATGGCGAAGAGACAGCCCAGGATCACCCCCGCCACGGTGCCGATGAGCCCGGTGAAGGCGCCGCAGATGAAGAAGACGCGCAGCACCGAGCCTTCGGTCAGGCCCATGGTGCGCAGGATGCCGATGTCGCGACCCTTGTTCTTCACCAGCATGATCAGCCCCGAGACGATATTCATGGCCGCGATCAGCACGAGGATCGACAGGATCACGAACATCACGTTGTCCTCGACCTCGAGCGCGCGGAGGAAGGAGCCAGAGGCATCCTGCCACGTCCAGACCTGCCCGCTCTCTCCGGCCGCGCGGAGGATGGGCAGCGCGTAGTCGTCCACGCGCTCCGGGTCCGTGACCATCACCTCGATCTCGTCGGCCGCGCCCTCGCGGTTGAAGAAGCTCTGCGCCTCGGCGAAGGGCATGTAGAGGCGCGTGCGGTCGATGTCGTAGCGCCCGGCGGTGAAGATGTAGGTGACCTCGTAGGCCTTGACGCGGGGGCTCGTGCCGAAGGCCGTCTTCACCCCGTCGGGCGAGATGAGCGTGATCCGGTTGCCCGGGCCGAGGCCGAGCTCGCGCGCCACGCCCGAGCCGATGGCCACCCCCTCCCCGAAGCGGCCGATATCGCCGAACGCGGCTTCGGGATCGGCGATCCGCGGCAGCGTGGCGAGGTCCCTCGCGGCGATGCCGTAGACCTCGACGCCGGTGTTGCGCCCCGCTGCGCTGGCCATCACCTGCCCCTTCACCAGCGGCGCGGCACGCGTGACGCCGGCAACCTCGGCGATACGCGCCGCCATCGCCTCGTAGTCCGCGATCTCTCTGGTGACGCGACCCGAGGCGTCCACCTGCCCGGCCGAATAGACGGTCACATGCGCGTTGGCGCCGAGGATCGTGTCCACGAACTCCGCCCGGAAGCCCGAGCGCACGGCAAGCGTGGCAATGAGCGCGAAGACGGCGAGCGTGATCCCGACGAGGCTGATCCAGGTCATCACGCTCACGCCGCCTTCGGCGCGCCTCGCGCGCAGGTAGCGCCAGGCGATCATCCATTCGAACGGCGCGAAGGGGGCTGGGGTACGGGCCATGAACTCTCCGGGGGAACGGCTCGCGCGGACACTGGTCCGGGCGGCCGGCAGGGTCAAGCCGGCGCTAGCGCAGCCCGGTCTCTTCCAGCAGCCCGAGGCGCTTGGCCTCGTAGTAGTAGCCCCGCGCGTACCACATCACCGCGCGGTCGATGTCCCCGCCCGAGACGAGCCAGGCGCCGCGCAGGTAGCGGCCGGCATATTCGAGATTGGTCTCGGCGTCGAAGAGCCGCTCCGCGGGGCCGGAAAAGCCCATGCTCCGCGCGGTGGCGGGCAGGATCTGCATCAGCCCGTAATAGGGACCTGCCCCGTTGAAGGCGCGCGGGTTGTAGTCGCTTTCGCGCTGGATCACCCGGTGAAGAAGCGCCGGCGGGATGTCGTGGACCTCGGCATAGGTTTCGACCAGCCGGCGCATCTGCGGCGTCTCGCCGGGATAGAGCGACGGCATGGACTGCGCGCTTCGTGTGGCGAGTTCGGCCGTCCTGTCGTCGCCGCCCGCGCCGCAGGCCGCAAGCGGCACGGCAAGCATCAGGGCGAGCGCGGCGCGGCGCGAATGGATGGTCATGGGGTCGTGCCTCCGATCCTGTCCCGACACCGCCCATACCCCGGTTCGCGGCCTGGGCAAAGCCGGGTGCGGACGCATGGGCGGGCCTCCGCCCATCCTGCGGCCCGTGCGAGCCGCGCGGCGCGCCGCGGACCGGCGGGCACCGGGGCCGAACGCCGACGGCCGGCGCGCACGGCTCCGGGGCACCTTCGCGGGGCGCTTCCCGCAAGATTGCGCCCGCACCGGCCCGTTCGCCATGAGCCCGTGGCGTGCCGGCTTGCCCGGCGGCGCGCGGCGCGTCTATGGTCGCGGCCATGACCACGCCCCGCCTGACCCCGCTCGCCGCGTCGCTGCCCTCCACCGTGCCCTTCGTGGGCCCCGAAACCCAGGAGCGCGAGCGCGGCGCCCCGTTCCGCGCCCGGCTCGGCGCGAACGAAAGCGTCTTCGGCCCCTCGCCCGAGGCGGTGGCGGCCATGCGCGCCGCGGCGGCCGAGATCTGGAAATACGGCGACAGCGCAAGCCACGATCTGCGCCACGCGCTTGCTGACCACCACGGCGTGGCCACGGACAACGTGATCGTGGGCGAGGGGATCGACGGGCTTCTGGGCTATCTCGTCCGGCTGACAGTCGCGCAGGGCGACGCTGTGGTCACCTCGGACGGCGCCTACCCCACCTTCAACTACCACGTCGCGGGGCATGGCGGGACGCTTCACAAGGTGCCCTTCCGCGACGACCGGGAAGACCCCGGGGCGCTTCTGGCCCGCGCGGCGGAGGTGGACGCCAAGCTCGTCTACCTGTCCAACCCCGACAATCCGATGGGCAGCTGGCATGGCGCCGACGCGGTGGAGGCGATGATCGAGGCGCTGCCCGAGGGCACGCTCATGGTGCTCGACGAGGCCTATATCGACTACGCGCCCCAGGGCACCGCGGCGCGGGTGGCCGCGGACGATCCGCGGGTGATCCGGATGCGCACCTTTTCCAAGGCCTACGGCATGGCCGGCGCGCGCGTGGGCTACGCGCTGGCCGCCGCCCCGCTCATCTCGGCCTTCGACAAGATCCGGAACCATTTCGGCATGAACCGTGCCGCGCAGGCCGGGGCGCTCGCGGCGCTCCGCGACCAGGGCTGGCTCGCCCATGTCGTCGCAGAGGCCGCGAAGAGCCGCGAGGAGATCGCCCGGATCGCGCAGGCGAACGGCCTCGCGGCCCTGCCCTCGGCCACGAACTTCGTCGCGGTGGACTGCGGCGGCGACGGCGCGCGGGCGCGCGCGGTTCTCGACGGGCTGATCGCGCGGGGCATCTTCGTGCGGATGCCGGGGGTCGCGCCGCTCGACCGCTGCATCCGCATCGGCACCGGCACCGAGGCCGAGATGGCCGCCCTCGCGGAGGCGTTGCCCGGCACCCTGGCCGAGGCGCGTGAACGCGCATGACCGAAAGGGCCGGGCTTCAGGCGCCCTCGTCGTCGAACTGCATCCGGTAAAGCTCGGAATAGACGCCGCCGCGCGCGATCAGCGCCTCGTGGCTACCCGCGTCGAGCACCCGGCCCTGGTCCATCACCACGATCTTGTCCGCGCTCCGCACCGTGGACAGCCTGTGCGCGATCACGAGGGTGGTGCGCCCGGCGCTCAGGCTCTCGAGCGCGCCCTGGACCGCCTGCTCGGACGCGGTGTCGAGCGCCGAGGTGGCCTCGTCGAGCAGGAGCACCGGCGTGTCGCGCAAAAGCGCCCGCGCGATCGCGACCCGCTGGCGCTGCCCGCCCGACAGGTTGGAGCCGCGCGGCCCGACCTGCGTGTCCAGACCGGCCGCGAGCCGGGGCAGGAAGCCGCTGACATGCGCGGCGTCGAGCACCGCGGCCAGGCGTTCGTCGGACACGTCCTCGCGCCCCAGCAGGATGTTCTCGCGCAGCGTGTCGTCGAAGAGAAGCGCTTCCTGGCTCACCACCGAAAAGAGGGCGCGCAGCTCCGGCAGCGCCATCCGGTCCACCGGCACCCCGCCGACCGTCACCTCCCCCGACTNTGGAGCCGCGCGGCCCGACCTGCGTGTCCAGACCGGCCGCGAGCCGGGGCAGGAAGCCGCTGACATGCGCGGCGTCGAGCACCGCGGCCAGGCGTTCGTCGGACACGTCCTCGCGCCCCAGCAGGATGTTCTCGCGCAGCGTGTCGTCGAAGAGAAGCGCTTCCTGGCTCACCACCGAAAAGAGGGCGCGCAGCTCCGGCAGCGCCATCCGGTCCACCGGCACCCCGCCGACCGTCACCTCCCCCGACTGCGGATCGACGAGCCGCGTGATGAGGTTGAAGACCGAGGACTTGCCCGCGCCCGACGGGCCCACCAGCGCCGTCGTCTTTCCCGCTTCGGCGGTGAAGGAGCAGCCGCGCAGCGCGGCCGCGTCGCCGAAACTCAGATGCACGTCGCGCAATGCGATCTCGGGCACGCCCTCCGGGGCCGGGACGGGGGTCGCGGGCGCACGCAGCGTCGGTTCCTCGCTCAGCAGCTCGCGGATGCGCTCGATGCTCGCGGCGGCGATCTGCCAGACGCCGCTCAGCTCGCCGAGGCGCCGCACCGGCTCGAAGGCGAGGCCGATCGCGGTGAAGAACGCCATAAAATCGCCCACCGTCTTCTCCCCGGCGACGATCTCGCGCCCGCCGAAGAATAGCACGCCCATGAAACCCACCCCCGCCATCAGGTCGATGAGCCCCGGGATCATGGCCTGGCCCGCCGCCGCACGCGTCTGCAGCCGCACGCGCTCTCGGGTGAGCCGGCCGTAGCTGCCGGACTGGTAATCCTCGAGGCGGTTGAGCTTGATCGGCTGGATGCCGTGGAAGATCTCGTTGAGCCGCGTGGAAAGCCGTGCCGCCACGTCGCGCGCCAGCCGCGCGTTCCGGCGCACGAAGCGCTGCAGCGAGACGGACGGTGCCAGCACCACCGGCGCGCCCAGAAGCGCGACCAGCGTCCAGCGCCAATCCACCGAAAACGCCACGGCCATGAGCGAGATCACCGCCATGGCATCCCGCCCGACGCCGGTGAGGATGGTGCGCCACACACGGCTGATCGCCGCCACGTCGCCCTCCACCCGCTGCATCAGGTAACCGGGCGAATGCACCTGGTGGAACGCGCTGTCGAGGCGCATCAGGTGTCCGACGAGGTCCTTGCGGATTTCCGCCGCCGTCACTTCCGACAGGCGGGTCAGAAGCACCTTCTGGATCACGCTGGCCGAGGCGCGCGTCACGAAAATGCCCAGGAAGGCCAGCGCGACCCAGCCTATGGCCTGCGTCTCGCCGCCCACGAAGACCCGGTCGAACATCGGGCGCATCATCCAGCTCAGCAGGCCGAGCATGCCGCCCTCAAGCGCCATGAACAGCATCGCCACCCCCAGAAGCGGCGCGTGCCGCCTCAGGTAGCTGCGCCAGAGCCAGCGGAAGAGGCCCGGCGCGTGCTCGGCCGCGGTGTCGCTCATGCCAGCTCGGCGGCGGGCCGGCGGGCCGCGAAGGCCGCCCGGATCGCCCTGTCGTCGTATTCGGTGGCGATCCATTCCTCGAACCCGATCGTGCCGCGCGCCAGCCGCGCCTCGTAGATGTCGAGGATGTAGTCCTGCACCCCCGTCTCCGTCGATTTCAGATGCCAGTAGCGCCAGGAAAGCTGCGCCTTCGCCTCGGCCACGGGCACGCCCCGGAACACCATGAGATAGGTCGCCGCGGCGAAGCCCGCCCGGTCCGCGCCGGACTTGCAGTGGAACAGGAACGGCCCCTCGACCGTGCGCATCGCCTCGATCATGGCCAGAAGGTTCTCGCGCGGGGCGGGCTTGCGCGCCCAGATGCGGTTGCTCACGAGAGCCAGGCCCAGCGCCTCGCAGCTTTCGCGCTCGAACCGGTAGGACGGCTGATCGCTCGGTCCGCGCAGGTTGATGATCGTGCGGATGCCCATGTCGCGGTAGCGGCGCAGGCGGGCGTGATCGGGCTGGTTGGAGCGGTAGACCCCCGGGGCGATCTCGTAGAGGTTGGTCCAGAACACGCGCAGGAAGGCGTGGTCGAAAAGGTGGTAGTGCAGCAGCGCCGCGCGCCGGCCCGCGGGCGTGGACAGGTCGCGCCCGAAGGAGCGGCGCCATTGCCGCTCGCGCTCGTCCACCCATGTCCGGAACCTGTCGATCATGCCGCGCCCTTCGCCGTCCGCCGCGACTTAGTGGCTGCGACGGAGCGAAGCAAGCACGGCCTCCGCGCGCCGCGCGGCGTTGACGCCGCAGCGCACGCGGCTAATCTCGCGTCGCCGCCATCCGCGGACGATCCCGGAGATGCCCATGACGCTTGCCAACGGCCGCCCCTACCTCGCCATTCCCGGCCCCTCCGTGATGCCCGAGGAGGTGCTGCGCGCCATGCACCGCGGCGCGCCCAACATCTACGAGGGCGCGCTTCCCGACATGGTGGCGGGGCTCGTTCCGGACCTGCGCGCCGTGGCGCGAACCTCCGGGCACGTCGCCATCTACATCGCGAACGGCCACGGCGCCTGGGAGGCGGCGCTCGCCAACACCGTGGCGCCGGGCGCGCGGGTTCTGGTGCCCGCCACGGGCCGCTTCGGCCATGGCTGGGCGGAGATCGCCCAGGGGCTCGGCATCGAGGCCGAGGTGATCGACCATGGCAAGCGTGCGCCGGTGGACGTGTCCCGGCTGGCCGAGACGCTCGCCGCCGACCGCGCGCACACCATCAAGGCCGTGCTCGCCACCCATGTGGACACCTCCACCTCGATCCGGAACGACATCGCGGCCCTGCGCGCGGCGATCGACGAGGCCGGGCATCCCGCGCTTCTCATGGCCGACTGCATCGCCTCGCTCGCCTGCGACCGGTTCGAGATGGACACGTGGGGCGTGGACGTGATGGTGGCGGCAAGCCAGAAGGGGCTGATGGTGCCGCCGGGCCTCGGCTTCGTGTTCTTCTCCGACAAGGCCGCCGCGGCCCGCGCCGCGCTGCCACGCGTGAGCCGCTACTGGGACTGGGCGCCGCGTGCGGACCCGCAGATGTTCTACCAGTATTTCGGCGGCACCGCGCCCACGCATCACCTTTACGGGCTGCGCGCGGCGCTCGACATGATCGGCGCGGAGGGGATGGAGGCGATCTGGTCGCGCCACGCGACGCTCGCCCGCGCCGTCTGGGCCGCCTGCGAGCGTTGGGGCGCGGACGGCCCGCTGGAGCTCAACGTGGCGGATCCGGCGCTGCGCAGTCACGCCGTCACCGCGCTGCGGATCGGCGCGCCGCACGGCACGCGGCTGCGCGACTGGGTGGCGCGCGAGGCGGGCGTGACGCTCGGCATCGGCCTCAGCATGGCCGAGCCGGGCAGCGCGGAGTGGCACGGCTTCTTCCGCTTCGGCCACATGGGACACGTCAACGCGCACATGATCCTCGGTCTTCTGGGCAGCGTGGAGGCGGGAATGCGTGCGCTCGACATCCCGTTCGGCCGGGGCGCGCTGGACGCGGCGGCCGAGGTCGTGGCCGGGGGCTGCCCCGCCCCTTCGGTTCAGCCGGCGAAGACGGCCTCGACCGGACGGCGCGGGGCCTCTGCCGCGTCGCTCGACGGGTAGCCGATGCGCAGCACGGTCTGCGGCGACCCCTCGGGGCGGAGGAGCGCGCGCAGCTTGGTGCGAAGCTCCGGCACCTGCACCGGCTGGTTGAGATAGGACGCCTGCAGGCCGGCCTCGGCGGCGGCGAGCAGCACCCGCTCGAGCGCCTGGCCGGCCGCGAGCCAGTCGGCCTCCTCGTCGCCCCCCGTGCCGAGCACCACGAGCATCGGCGCCGCCTTCGCAAGATCGCCGTCATGCGCACCGACACGTTCGCCGAGATCGACCCTGCGCACCGCGAAGCGCGCGAGCGGCACGGCGATCCCGGGCAGGGACAGCCCGTCGCCCTGCCGGCGGGGATGCATCCAGGCCGCAAGCTCGCGGCGCCAGCGCGGATCGGCCCATTGCGCCGCGTCGCCCTCCTCCACGAGATCGGCCAGCGCAGCGCGCCGCTCCGGCTGCTCCACGGGATCGAGCCAGGCGCCCTCCGCCTCGGCGGCGGCGGCGAGCGCGGCGTGCACTTCCTCGGCCGGGGGGCGCGCGGCGAACGCCTTCCGGAAAGTGCGGCGGCCCTCGATCTGGCGCGCGAGCGCGGCCAGCCTGCCGTCCGCCGCGCCCTCGAGGGACACCACCGCCAGAAGGTCGGGATCGTCGTCCTCGGGCAAAAGGGTCACCCTTGCGCCCAGGCCCTCGGCCGCCGCGGCGGCGCGCAGGTTGAAAAGCGCACAGCCGCAGCTGATCGTCAGTTCGCGGTCCTCGGGATCGTTCACCGGCAAGGCCCGGGTGCGGTCGGCGAGCAACCGAAGGGCCCCGCCTTCGGCCTCGAAGATCCAGGGCTGGGTGTTGTGGCTCGACGGCGCGCGCACGGCGGCGGCGACAAGACGCTCGAGACGGCTGTTGTCGGACATGTCGAAACGCTCCCCTTCCGCTGACCCGGTCGCGGCGAATGGTGCCGAAGGTGCGCGGCGCGCGCATTGACCTTGCGCAAACCGCGCACCGGCCAGCATCAGAGCGGCGGGATGTCGCCCTCGGCCCGGGCGGCGTGAAACCGCGCCTCCCACGCAGCGAAGGCGCCATCGGCGATGGCGTCGCGCATGCCCTGCATGAGGTCCTGGTAGTAGCGCAGGTTGTGCCAGGTCAGCAGCATCGCCGAGAGGATCTCGCCCGCGCGGAAGAGGTGGTGGAGGTAGGCGCGGGAGTAGTCCCGGCAGGCGGGACAGCCGCAGTCCTCGTCGATCGGGCGCGGATCGTCCTGGTGGCGGGCGTTCTTGATGTTCACCACGCCGCGGCGCGTGAACACCTGCCCGGTCCGCCCGGACCGCGTGGGCAGCACGCAGTCCATCATGTCGATCCCGCGCTTCACCGCGCCGACGATGTCGTCGGGCTTGCCCACGCCCATGAGATAGCGCGGCCTGTTCCCGGGCAGCATGGCGGGCGCGTGATCGAGCACGCCGAACATCGCCTCCTGCCCTTCGCCCACGGCGAGGCCGCCCACGGCATAGCCGTCGAAACCTATGGCCCGGAGTGCCTCCGCGCTTTCCTCGCGCAGGTCACGCTCCAGCCCGCCCTGCTGGATACCGAAGAGCGCGTGGCCGGGCCGGTCGCCGAACGCCTCTTTCGACCGCGCCGCCCAGCGCATCGACAGCCGCATCGACTCCGCGATCCGTTCGCGCGAGGCCGGCAGCGCCGGGCATTCGTCGAAGGCCATCACGATGTCGGAGCCCAGAAGCCTCTGGATCTCCATCGACCGCTCGGGGGTGAGTTCGTGGCGCGCACCGTCGATGTGGCTGCGGAAGGTCACGCCGGTCTCGGTCAGCTTGCGCAGCTCCGCGAGGCTCATCACCTGGAAGCCGCCCGAGTCGGTCAGGATCGGGCGATCCCAGTTCATGAAGCGGTGCAGCCCGCCGAGCGCCGCGACGCGCTCCGCCGTGGGCCGCAGCATCAGGTGGTAGGTGTTGCCCAGCAGGATGTCCGCGCCGGTGGCCGCCACGCTTTCGGGCATCATCGCCTTCACGGTGCCCGCGGTTCCCACCGGCATGAAGGCGGGCGTGCGGATGCGCCCGCGCGGCGTCTCGATCTCGCCGAGGCGCGCCGCGCCGTCCGTCGCCTTGAGTCGGAACGCGAAAGCTGTTGTCATCCTGACCTCCCGTCGGCAAAGCGTCCCCGTATCCGACACTTCCGGCCAGATGCCAAGGAGACCCGAATGAACGAGCCGTCCGATCCCGCCACCAACCTGATCCGCTTCGGTTGGGAGGAATGGGTGTCCCTGCCGGACCTCGGCCTGCCGGCGCTGCGCGCCAAGGTCGATACGGGCGCGCGCACCTCGGCGCTCCATGCCTTCGACATCGAGACCTTCGGCCCCGTGTCGAAGCCGCGCGTGCGTTTCACCGTGCACCCGATCCCGGGGCGCGAGGACCTCGTGATCCCCTGTTCGGCCGAGATCGTGGACCGCAGGACGGTGACGTCCTCGAACGGCGAAAGCGAAAGCCGCTTCGTGATCTCCTCCACCCTGCGCGTCGCCGACCAGAGCTGGCGCATCGAGCTGACCCTGACCAACCGCGCGACCATGGCCAGCCGGATGCTTCTCGGGCGCGAGGCGCTCAAGGATCATATCGCCATCGTGGCCACGGACCGCTTCCTTCAGCCCGAACTGAGCTACGACGTCTACCACACGAGCCGGATGCGCGAGCAGGCGCCGAACCGGGCGCTGCGCGTGGCCGTTCTGTCGCGGGAGGACAACTATTCCACCCGCCGCCTCGTGGAGGAGGGCGAGTCGCGCGGCCACACGGTCGAGGTCATCAACACCACGCGGTGCTACATGGCGATCAACGCGCTGTCGCCCGAGGTGCATTACGACGGGCAGCGCCTGCCGCGCTACGACGTTGTGATCCCCCGTATCGGCGCCTCGATCACGCCCTACGGCACCGCGGTCGTGCGCCAGTTCGAGACGCTCGGCACCTTCTGCATCAACGGCTCGGAAGGGATCGCGGCGAGCCGCGACAAGCTTTACGCGCACCAGCTCATGGCGCGGCACCGCATCGGGATGCCCAACACCGCCTTCGCGGCCAGCCCCAAGGATACCGACAGCCTGATCCGGCTCGTGGGCACGGCGCCCCTCATCGTGAAGCTTCTGGAATCGACGCAAGGAAAGGGCGTGGTGCTGGCCGAGACGCGCAAGGCCGCGCAATCGGTGATCGACGCCTTCCGGGGGCTCAAGGCCAATTTCCTCGTGCAGGCCTTCGTGAAGGAGGCCGCGGGCGAGGACATCCGCTGCCTCGTCGTGGGTCACAAGGTGGTGGCCTCGATGAAGCGGACGGGCGCGGAGGGGGATTTCCGATCGAACCTGCACCGCGGCGGCTCGGCGATGCGCGTGCGGATCACCAAGACGGAGCGCGAGGCGGCGCTCCGGGCGGCGCGTGCGTTCAACCTCAACCTCGCGGGCGTCGACCTGCTGCGTTCGGAGGATGGGCCCAAGGTGCTCGAGGTGAACTCCTCGCCCGGGCTCGAGGGAATCGAGACCGTGTCCGGCAAGAACGTGGCCGGCCTTCTCTACGACGAGATAGAGCGGCGCGTGCGGCCGACCCCCGTGCGCAAGCGCCGCGCGAGCGCGCGCGACGGCGGCGCCGGCTGAGGCACGGGGCGGGCCGCTGCGCCGCCGCCGCGGCGTGCCGGTCAGGGGCGTCCGGGAGGCGACGCGCGCCGTGCCTTCCGCCGCGCGTCGCCGCGCGGAGACCGGGGTGACGGGCCGCCGGCGCCTCGCGGTGCGTGAAGGTCGAGATAGGGATGCGACGGGCCCCAGACCCGCCGCACGTCCTGGGCGAGGCGTTCGGCCTCGATACGGCTCATCTCGCGCCGGGCCATGACCTCGTCGCCGCCGCAACGCCGCAGCACCCGGCGCCAGATCCGCAGCGCCGAGCGCGGCGACCACGGCATTGCCGCCTCGGCCAGCCACTGGCGCAGCGGCGCGGGCAGGCGGTCGAATTCGGCAAGCGGATCGCGCCCCGAGGGTCCGAGCAGGGACGAGCCCGCGGCGTTCGGGCCGGCACGGCGTCGCACGGGCCGAACGAGCGTCCGGGCCAACCGGGTGAGGGCGCGGGCGATACGGCGGCGCATTGGCGGCATCCCTCGTGATGCCGCAAGGATAACTCGGCGCGAACGCCCGGCAAGCCGGACCGCCGCCGCTCCCTTTACGACGGGCCGGCAATTTCCTATATCTTTGGTCGGAATTCATGCCGCGAGGCCAACCATGAACGATGCAGCTCAACCGCTCGAGGGAACGCCCCTCATCCAGCCCTCCTCCACGGATCATCCGCTCTACGATCAGGTGGTCGAGGCATGCCGGGGCGTTTACGACCCCGAGATCCCGGTCAACATCTTCGATCTCGGGCTGATCTACACGATCGACATCGACGAAGAGAGCGCGGTCCGGATCATCATGACGCTCACCGCGCCGGGCTGCCCGGTGGCGGGCGAGATGCCGGGCTGGGTGGCCGATGCGATCGAACCGGTTCCCGGCGTCAAGCAGGTGGATGTCGAGCTGACCTGGGAGCCGCCCTGGGGCATGGACATGATGAGCGACGAAGCGCGGCTCGAACTCGGCTTCATGTAGGCTTTCCGGGACCGGCCATTGAGCGCGGGGCGGTGAAAGCTTAGGTTCAGCGCATAGGCAATGGAGTTCCCATGTTCGGCATTCCCGGAAAATCCCCGGTCACCCTCACACCAGCCGCGGTGTCGCAAATCGTGCGGCTGATGACACGCGACGGGCGGCACGGCTTGCGTATCGGCGTCAAGAAGGGCGGCTGCGCGGGGATGGAATACACGATGGAGTACGTCGACGAGCCCGATCCCCATGACGAGGTGGTCGAGCAGGACGGCGCCCGCGTGCTCATCGCGCCCATGGCGCAGATGTTCCTCTTCGGCACGGAGATCGACTACGAGACGTCGCTTCTGGAGGCCGGCTTCCGCTTCAACAATCCCAACGTGACGGATGCCTGCGGTTGCGGCGAATCGATCAAGTTCAAGGACGCCGAGGAACTCCGCGCCGAGCAGGAACGGTGAACGCACCCGCGACGGCGGCGCATCCCGCCGCGCACCGTGTCATGACGACCCCGGACATGACGCGCCGCGCCGGCACCGGAATGGGTCCCGCGCCTCTGATCCGCTGACGGTTGCCGCCTTCGTAGGACCGTCGCGCATCCGCGACGCGGGTATCGCCCGCGAGCGTCTGCCCCCCGTCCGGCGCGGCACGTCGGCCGCGCGACGCAAGCGGGGTTGACCTCTCCTTATGCGGGCGAAACATACGATGGGTCAGGAAAAACGAGGGCGGGACATGCGGCGCGGACTGGCGGCGGGGAACTGGAAGATGCACGGAACCGGCGCGGACCTGGCGGAGATCACCGCGCTCGCCGAGGCGTGTCCGTCGCCGGGCTGCGACATCGTGCTCTGCCCGCCCGCCACGCTGCTGGCCCGCGCGGCGGCGCGGGCGGGCAATTCCCTCACGCTTGGCGGGCAGGACTGCCACATCGCGGCCGAGGGGGCGCACACCGGCGACATCTCCGCCGCGATGCTGCGCGACGCCGGCGCGGGCTACGTCATCCTCGGCCACTCCGAACGCCGGTCTGACCACGGCGAAAGCGACGAGACGGTGCGCGCCAAGGCCCGCGCGGCGCATGCGGCCGGGCTCGCCGTGATCCTCTGCGTGGGCGAGCATCTCTCCGAGCGCGAGGCCGCCAACACGCTCGACATCATCGGCGGGCAGCTCGCCGGGTCGATCCCCGACGGCGCCACCGGGCACAATCTCGTCGTGGCCTACGAGCCGGTCTGGGCCATCGGGTCCGGGCGCACACCCTCGCCCGACGAGATCGGCGAGGTGCACGACTTCATCCGCGCCCGCCTCGAGCGCCGCTTCGGCGCGGGCGTCGGCCGCTCGGTGCGGCTGATCTACGGCGGCTCGGTGAAACCCGGGAACGCGGCCCGCATCTTCGGGGTGTCCAACGTCGACGGCGCGCTGGTCGGCGGGGCAAGCCTGCGGGCCGAGAGTTTCCGGCCCATCATCGCGGCGCTGGAGGCCGCGGGATGAAACGCGCGCGGCCTCTCGGCTCCTTCGAGCCCGTGCTTTCGGGCGCGGCGCTCGCGGTGGCTGCGCTCTGCGTGCTGCCGATGCTCGCCGTGGCGCTGGCCGCGGTCATGGGCTCCACCGAGACGCTGGCCCATCTCGCCGACACGGTACTGTGGCGCTACACCGCCACCACGCTCCAGCTCGTCGCGGTCGTGAGCGTAGGCACCGCGGCGATCGGCACAGGGGCCGCGTGGCTCGTGACGATGACGCGCTTTCCCGGCGTCCGGCTGCTGGAGGTCATGCTGGCCCTGCCGCTGGCCTTCCCCGCCTACGTGATGGGCTACGCCTACACCGATTTCCTCGACCACCCCGGCGCGTTGCAGACGCTCCTGCGCGAGGTCACCGGCTGGGGCCCGCGCGACTACTGGTTCCCCGAGGTCCGTTCCACCACGGGCGCGGCGATCATGCTGATCCTCGTGCTCTACCCTTATGTCTACCTGCTCGCGCGGGCGGCCTTCCTGCAGCAATCGGCGACCGCGAACCTGGCCGCGCGCGCGCTCGGGCAGGGCCCCTGGGGCGCCTTCTTCAGGGTATCCCTGCCCATGGCGCGGCCGGCCATCGCGGGCGGCGTGCTGCTCGCCGTCATGGAGACCATCGCGGATTTCGGCACCGTCAGCTATTTCGGCGTCCAGACCTTCGCGGTGGGGATCTACCAGAGCTGGTTCTCCATGGCCGACCGCGCGGCGGCGGCGCAGCTCGCGCTTTGCCTTCTGGTCTTCGCGCTCTTCCTCGCCACGCTCGAGCGGGTCAGCCGGGGGGACGCGCGCCACCATGCCGCCGGGCGGCGCTTCGAGCGGCCGCCGCCGGCCGAGCTTCGGGGCGCGGCGCGCTGGGGCGCCCTGGTGTTCTGCACGCTGCCGGTGCTCTTCGGGTTCCTGCTGCCGGTCACGCTGCTCCTCGAGATGGCGGTCGGCTCGGGGCAGGACCTGCTGTCGGGGCGCTATCTGGCCTTCCTTCGCAATTCCGTGACCCTCGCCGGCATCGCGGCGGTGCTGACCGTGGCGGCCGCGGTCCTTCTGGGGCTCTTCAACCGCCTTCGCCCCGGAAAGATCTCGGCCGGCGCGTCCAACGTCGCCCGGATCGGCTACGCGGTGCCGGGCGGGGTGATCGCGGTGGGCCTGCTCGTGCCCTTCGCGGCTTTCGACAATGCCATCGACGCCTTCATGGAGGCGCGCTTCGGGATCGACACGGGCCTTCTTTTCACCGGCTCCATCTGGCTGCTCGTGGCCGCCTACATGATCCGGTTCATGGCCGCGGCGCTCAACGCCTATGATGGCGGGCAGGCCACGATCCACCCGCACATGGATGCCGTGGCACGGACGCTGGGCGCGACGCCCGCGGGGCTCGTCCGCCGGGTGCACCTGCCGCTTCTGCGCCCCTCGGTGATGACCGCCCTGCTGATCGTCTTCGTGGACGTGATGAAGGAGCTTCCGGCCACGCTCATCATGCGGCCCTTCAACTTCGACACCCTCGCGGTGCAGGCGCACCGGCTGGCCGCGGACGAACGCCTCTCCGGGGCGGCGGTGCCGTCGCTGGTGATCGTGGCGGTCGGGCTGCTGCCCGTCCTCCTCGTCTGCCGGGCCCTGGGGCGGCGCCGCGAAGACGTGCCGCGCGCGACGCCCGCCCCCGTCGCCGAGGCGGCGGAATGATCCGTCCGGGCGGCGCACGCTCCCCCGCGCACGAGAGAAGGCCCCGGCGTTTCCACCGGGGCCTTCCGCCGCATCGTCGCGGGCCGGGAGTTACTTCCAGCCCACCTCGTTGAAGATTTGCTGCGCGGTCGGCACGTTCTTGGCCACCTCGGAGAGGTCCACGTCGTCGGGCTTGAAGAAGCCCAGCTCGGCCACCGAAGGGCTCAGCGCCACGCCCGGCACGGCCGGGTATTCGTCATTGCCCGCCGAGAAGTATTCCTGCGCCTGGTCGCTCGCCAGGTATTCGAGGAAGGCGATGGCGTTCTCGCGGTTCGGCGCGTTCGCGGCCACGCCGCCGCCCGACAGGTTCATGTGCGCGCCGATGTCATTCTGGTTGGGAAAGACCCAGCCGATCATGTCGAGGCTGTCCGAAAGGCCGTCAACGTCCTTCCGGATGGCCCGGGCGAAGTAGTAGGTGTTGGACATCGCGATGTCGCACTCGCCCGAGACGATGCCGCGCAGCTGATCGGTGTCGCCCCCCTGCGGATCACGGGCGAAGTTGCCGACCACGGCCCCGGCCCAGTCTTTCGCGGCGTCCTCGCCAAGGTGCTCGATCAGCGCGGCGAGGATCGTCTGCGAGTAGACGTTGGTGCCCGAACGGATGCACACCATGCCCTCGTATTCGGGGTTGGCTAGATCCTGGTAGGTGCGCGGGGGGTTCTCGACCTCGTTCTTGTCGTAGAAGAGGATGCGCGCCCGCTGGCTGAAACCGAACCATTCGTTCCCCGCATCCTGGAGGTATTCCGGGATCCGCGCCTCGAGCACGTCGGACTCGACCGGTTGAAGAAGGCCCATCTCCTTCGCGCGTTCCAGCCGCGAGGTGTCCACCGTCAGCAGCACGTCGGCCGGCGAGTTTTCGCTCTCGGCCTCCATCCGGGCGAGCAACTCGTCGGCATTGCCCTCGATCCGGTTCACGGTGATGCCCGTCATCTCCTCGAACTCGGAATAGAGCCGCTCGTCGGTGTCGTAATGGCGCGAGGAGTAGAGGTTGACTTCACCGTTGGCGAAAAGCGCGGGCGCCGAGGTGGCGGCGATCAGCGCGGCAAGCGCGCCGGTCAGGGCGGGCTTCGGAAACTTGGTCATGGGATGCTCCCTTCTTGGCGTTCGCGTCGTGATATCCGACACAAATACTCGGATACCGGATGACGCGAACAGGTCAACAGTTTTCCGATCCTTTCTGTCGACTTTCTTGATCCCCTTGCGCTTTGTCTGTCCCATCCGCGATGCAGGGTCATGGACCGTTTCCGCCAATCCCCCACCGATCCCGCCTTCGTTCAGGACCCCTACCCGGCCTATGCCGCCGCGCGCAGGCGCGGGCCGGTCCACTGGTGGGACGCGTACGCGATGCCGGCCGCCTTCGATTTCGCGACGGTGGACGCGGTGCTCCGCGACCGGCGATTCGGCCGCGAGACACCGCGGGAACTGGCGGAGGCGCCGCCCGCGCATCTCGTGCCGTTTTACGCGATCGAGGACCACTCCATGCTGGAGCTCGAGCCGCCCCGGCACACGCGGCTGCGAAAACTCGTGCTGCGCGCCTTCACCACCCGGCGGATCGCCGCGCTCGCGCCCGAGATCGAGGCGCTCTGCCATGACCTGATCGACGGTTTCCCCGAGGGCGCGTTCGACCTGCTGCCTGCCTACTGCGAAAGGCTTCCGGTGATCGTCATCGCGCGGCTTCTCGGTGTGCCCGAAGCGATGGCACCCCAGCTTCTCGCCTGGTCGCACGCCATGGTGGCGATGTATCAGGCCCGCCGCGACCGCGCCGCGGAGGAGTCTGCGGCGCAAGCCGCGGGCGAGTTCGCCGATTTCCTGCGCCGCCATGCCGAAGCGCGCCGCGCGCGTCCGGCCGACGACCTCATCTCCCATCTCGTCGCCGCCGAGGACGCGGGCGACACGCTTTCCACCGAAGAGCTGATCGCCACCTGCGTGCTGCTGCTGAACGCCGGGCACGAGGCCACCGTCCACACGCTGGGCAACGGCGTGAAGGCGATCCTCGAGCACGCGGCACAGGACGCGCTCGCGCCCGACCGGGTCGAGGGAACCGTCGAGGAAATCCTGCGATTCGACCCGCCGCTGCACATGTTCACGCGCTGGGCCTACGAGGATGCGGAGATCGCCGGCCACCGTTTCGCCCGGGGCGACCGGATCGCGCTCCTGCTCGGCGCGGCCAACCGCGACCCCGCCCGCTGGCACGCGCCGGAGCGCTTCGACCCCGCGCGCCCCGTCCGGCCCAACGCCGCCTTCGGCGCGGGGCTTCATTTCTGCGTGGGCGCGCCGCTTGCGCGGCTCGAGCTTCGGATCGGGCTGGCCACGCTCTTCGCGCGCTGTCCGAAGCTTCGGCTCGCCGCGCCGCCGCGCTACGCGGATCTCTACCACTTCCACGGGCTGGAGCGGCTTACGGTCCGGCGATGACCGGCCGCGCCGTCAGATCGGCAGCGCGGTCGTGGCCTTGATCTCTTCCATGGACAGCAGCGCGGTGACGTTGTGCACCTTCACCCGGGCGATGAGCGACTGGTAGAACGCGTCGTAGGCGCGCGCATTCCTCACCCTGACCTTCAGGATGTAATCCACGTCGCCCGCAAGGCGGTGCGCCTCCTGCACCTCGGGCCGCTCGCGCAGCGCCTGAAGGAACTCCGCCTGCCACTCCGCCTCGTGCTCGGAGGTGCGGATCAGAACGAAGAAACAGGCCTCGAACCCCAGCGCCTCGGCGTCCAGGACGACGGTCTGCCGGCCCACGACCCCGGCCTCGCGCATCTTGCGGATGCGGTTCCAGACCGGCGTCTTGGACGAGCCGACGGCGCGCGCGATCTCCTCCAGAGACTGCCCGGCATCCTCTTGAAGTTGCCGCAGGATCCTCATGTCAAGCTCGTCGAGCCGTGACGCCATCCCTGATCTCCCCACCGCTCTGGAAATTTTCCCAGTGTTCAACATAGCGGACATCGCCCCGGCCTCCAGCGACGCGTGCGAAAAACTCCGAAGCTGCCGCGACCGGCCGCCGCCATCCCCTTTTCCTGACATGAATCAATGTCTAGACAGGGGTGCAGGTTTAAGCCCTTGGACATGACAGTGACCGACCCCAGCCCCGCGACCCCGGCCCAGACGGGCCCAGCCCCCGCCCTGCCAGATGCGGCCACAGTGACCGACGTGACCCACTGGACGGACCGGTTGTTCTCGTTCCGGGTGGAGCGGCCGAAAAGCCTGCGCTTCCGGTCGGGGGAATTCGTGATGATCGGCCTGCTGAAGGACGACGGCAAGCCGCTCCTGCGCGCCTATTCCATCGCGAGCCCGGCCTGGGCCGACGAGCTCGAGTTCTACTCGATCAAGGTGCAGGACGGGCCGCTCACCTCGCGACTGCAGCACATCCAGCCGGGCGACCAGATCATCCTGCGTCCGAAACCCGTGGGCACGCTCGTGCACGACGCGCTGCTGCCCGGCAAGCGGATCTGGTTCTTTTCCACCGGCACCGGGCTCGCGCCCTTCGCCTCGCTCATCCGCGACCCGCAGACCTACGAGGATTACGACCAGGTCATCCTGACCCATACCTGCCGCGAGGTGGCGGAGCTGGAATACGGGCGCCGGCTGGTCGAGAGCCTCTCGGAGGATCCGCTCATCGGCGAGATGGTGGGCGGGAAGCTCGCCTACTACCCCACGACCACGCGCGAGGAGAGCGCGAAGATGGGCCGAATCACCACACTGATGGAAGACGGCACGCTGTTTTCGGATCTTGGCGTGGCGGATTTCGGCCCCGAAACGGATCGCGCGATGGTCTGCGGATCGTTGGGCTTCAACAGCGACATGAAGGCGCTGCTGGAACGGGCGGGCCTGCGCGAAGGCGCGAATTCCGAGCCCGCGGAGTATGTCGTCGAGAAAGCCTTCGTCGGCTGAGGCGGCAGGCCCGCACGGCGGCGGGCCCGGCCTTCGCCCGGCTCAGAGGCCGAGCGCTTCGCGCACGCGCTCGAGCGCGGATTGCAGCAGCTCCGGATCGCCCTGCGCCTCGCGGACCACCAGTTTCAGCGTGGTCTTTTCCATCTCGCCCAGCGACGAATTGTCGATGATCTCTTCCACACGGTCGTAGTCGAAATCCTCGGCGGTCAGCGCGTCCGGCACCTCGCCCGCCTCCGTCGCGGCCTCGGACGCGGTGTCGGCGGCGTCCTCGGCCGCCGTGCCCTCCGGCGTCGTCTCTTCCGTGGCGGTGTCGGCTGCGTCCTCGGCGGCCGCGCTTTCAGCGGTGTCCGCGGCGGTATCTGCGGCTTCCCCGTCCGCTCCGACGGCCTCTTCGACCGCGCCTTCCACGGTTTCCGCGGCATCCTCGGCCGTCTCGGTCGCGGTCTCCACGGCGTCCTCGGCCGCTTCGGTGGCGGTCTGCGCCGTATCCTCGGCGGTCTCGGTCGTGGTCTCCATCGCCTCTCCGGCCGTGTCGGCCGCGCTCTCCGCGGCGTCCTGTACGGCCTCGACGGCAGCGCCCGCGGCCTGCTCGGCCTGCTCGAGAACGGTCCCGGCCTCTTCCGCGGCCTCGGAGGTTGCATCCTCCACGGCCTCGGCCACATCGGACGGCTCCTCGGCCGTCAGGAAGAAGTATCCGCCGATGGCGACGGCCGCGGCGATCAGTATCAGGATCAGGTTTCGCATTGGGGCATCCTCCTTGCGCGACCGCCGCGAACCGGCCGGTCACATCGCATGACATCGTGCGCCGGGACGTCCGGCGCAAGTAAAAGCCTTCCCGAACGGCGTTTTGCAGCCGACTCCACGCTTGAATCGGACCGGAGCCGCGTTTAACTTGCCGCTTCGCAATCCTGTCACCGCCGAAGGAACAAAACCATAGCCCGAAGACCTCATAACGCGCCGCCGACGCGCGACACCGGACCCCGCGTGAACGACCGTATCCGTGCGCCCGAAATCCGCCTGATCGGCGCCGATGGCGAGAATGTCGGCGTGGTGACGCCCAGCCGGGGGCTTGAACTGGCCGAACAGGTCGGTCTCGACCTGGTCGAGATCTCGCCGAACGCCAATCCCCCGGTCTGCAAGATTATGGATTTCGGCAAGTTCAAGTACGAGCAGCAGAAGCGCGAGGCCGAAGCCAAGAAGAAGCAGAAGGTCATCGAGGTCAAGGAAGTCAAGTTCCGGCCCAACACCGACATTCACGACTACGCCGTCAAGATGCGCAACGTGGTCAAGTTCCTGGAAAAAGGGGACAAGGTGAAGGTGACGCTGCGCTTCCGCGGCCGTGAAATGGCGCACCAGAACCTCGGGCGGGAACTCCTCGAACGCGTCGCGGAGGACGTCAAGGAGATCGGCAAGGTCGAGAACATGCCGAAGATGGAGGGCCGGCAGATGATCATGATGATCGGCCCCGTGAGCCGGTGAACGATGGCGCCTCCTCGCGGTGGGAGGCGCGTTTCAGCACGCCCGATTACCTTTTCGGAACCGATCCCGCGGCCTTCCTCCTCGATCATGCCCATCTGCTGACACCGGGCGCCAGCGCGCTTTCCGTCGCCGACGGCGAGGGGCGCAACTCGGTGTTCATGGCCGGCCGCGGGCTGCACGTGACAGCGATGGAATACGCGCCGTCGGCCATCGCCAAGGCGCGCCGCCTGGCCCGGGACCGGGGCGTGACGGTCGATTTCGTGGAGGCCGACGTGCTTTCCGAAGATTGGGGCGGCCCCTACGACATCGTCGTGGCGATCTTCGTCCAGTTCGCGGGTCCGGAGGATCGCGCGCGGCTCTTCGCGAAGATGCGGGAGGCCACGCGCGCCGACGGCCTGCTGCTGCTGCACGGTTACACGCCCGATCAGATCGGGCGCGGCACGGGCGGCCCGCCCGACCCCGAGAACATGTACACCGAGGA
This sequence comes from Rhodosalinus sp. K401, assembly GCF_041365735.1. Lineage (NCBI taxonomy): Bacteria > Pseudomonadati > Pseudomonadota > Alphaproteobacteria > Rhodobacterales > Paracoccaceae > Rhodosalinus > Rhodosalinus sp. K401. The sequence goes on from NZ_JBGFSI010000010.1 coordinate 50,107, forward strand.
CATGCTCGCACGGGCGTTCGTGGGGTGGGAGATCCTGGAGAACCGCGCCCATGAAAGGGACATCCGCGAGGGCGCGGGCCACGCCGGCCTCTCCGCCCTGATCGATTTCGTCGCCCGGAAACCGCGCTGACGGCCCGCCTTTCCGGGCCGGCTTTTCGCAAGCAATGGGCGTGAAGGCCGCCTTCGCGGCGGACAGCCTTCGACCCTGTTCAGAACCGCGCGTCCAGGAACGCGCCCAGCGCCTCCCAGCTGCCCCGGTCGGCCTCCATGTCGTAGTCGTTCGAGCCCCAGACCGTGAACGAATGCCGCGCGCCGCCGAAGACGCGTGCCTCGTGCGGCACGCCGGCCTCCTGAAGCTCGTCGAGCAGTGCGGCGAGGTCGGTCATGCCCGACACCGGGTCGGCGGAGCCATGCAGGATCAGGACCGGCGCGTCCTGCCCCGCGTAGCCCTGGCCCTCGGGCGTGCCGAGCCCGCCGTGGAAGCTGACGAAGCCCACCGCGTCGGTCCCCGCCCGCGCCATCTCGAGCGTTCCGGCGCCGCCGAAGCAGTAGCCCATCACGACCACCGCCTCGCTGGCCCCGGGCTGCGCGCGCGCGGCCTCGAGCCCTGCGGCGAGNGTCGAGCAGTGCGGCGAGGTCGGTCATGCCCGACACCGGGTCGGCGGAGCCATGCAGGATCAGGACCGGCGCGTCCTGCCCCGCGTAGCCCTGGCCCTCGGGCGTGCCGAGCCCGCCGTGGAAGCTGACGAAGCCCACCGCGTCGGTCCCCGCCCGCGCCATCTCGAGCGTTCCGGCGCCGCCGAAGCAGTAGCCCATCACGACCACCGCCTCGCTGGCCCCGGGCTGCGCGCGCGCGGCCTCGAGCCCTGCGGCGAGACGTTCGCGGAAAGTCTCCCGGTCGCCGTACATCGCCCCCGAGAGGGCGCGGTATTCGTCGACGGACTGCGGGTCCGTGTCCTTGCCGTAGACATCGAGCGCAAAGGCGGCGTAGCCCTCTGCGGCCAGCATCTCGGCGCGGCGCTCCTCGTAGTCGGTCATGCCGTTCCAGTCGTGGATGATGAGAACCGTGCCGCGGGCCTCCTCGAGATCGGTGTTGCGCGCGTAGTAGCCCTCCAGAGTGGTGTCGCCGGCGGTGTACTCCACGTATTGGCCCTCGATCCCGGCATCCGCGGTCCCCGCAGCGGCGCAAAGCGCCGCGGCGGTCAGCAGGCCCGTCATCTTCGTCGCTGTCATGGCATGTCTCCCTGTCATGGTGATGAGTGCGTCGGTTGCCGCGCACCCTCCTTTTCCCTGCGCGCCCGGGCCGCACGCGGCTGCGGACGGGTGGGAATTTCCTTCAGCAGCCCGCCGACGCCCATCCGGGCGATGTCGTCGGCCGTGACCTCGATTCCGCAGGCCACCCGCGCCAGCACCCAGTCCGCGCCATTGAGCGCGGGGCTGCGCGCGCAGCCCGGCAGGCCGATCACCGGACGCCCGCCCTGGCGGCCGAGAAAGAGCAGGTTGCCGGGGTCGACGGGCATGCCGAAGCGGTCCACCCGGCCCCCGGCGGCGCGCACGGCCTCGGGGGCCACGTCCCGCGGATCCGAGGTGGCGGATCCGGTCAGGATCAGCACCAGATCGCCCGGCGCCTCCGCCACCGCGCGGGCGATGGCGCCCGTTTCGTGCGGCACCAGGACCGGCGCCTCCATGGCGATCCCCAGCGCGTCGAGACGTCCCTGCACCGCGGGCACGCCCTTCTCGCCCGCGCCTCCGGCGATCTCGCTCACCACCAGCGCGGCGCGCGAGATCGCGGGCCGCGCGAGCCGGATCGCGCCCTGCGCGGCCTCGCAGGCTTCCGCCACGCGCGCACCATCCACGCCGTAGGAAATGATCTTCACCGTCCCGACCATGCCACCCGGCGCCATCTGCTGGAAAGGCGGCACGGTGGCGAGCGTGATCATCGGGTCCACGCGGTTGACGGCCGTGAGCCGCGCCTCGTCCATGGCCACGACCCCCGGGTGATCGGCGATCAGGTTGACCCGTCCGGTGAACGGATCGGTCAGGCGCAGGCCCGCGGCCCCGGGATCGGGCACCAGCGCGCGGGCAAGCGCCAGCGCCGCCTCGTTCTCGGCCATGTCGCCGGGATCGAGCCGCGCCACCGTCACCCGCTCCGCGCCTTCGGCGCGGAGCGCGGCCAGATCCTCTGCGGACAGGACGCGGCCCTTCGCGAGCTTGCCGGACGAAAGGCGCACCGAATGGGCCAGCATGGCCCCCTCGGCCTCGTCGAGCGGCACCGCCCCGAACCTCATGCCCCCTGCCTCAGGACGCGCGTCATCTCGGCCAGGATCGCGACGGCGATCTCGGCCGGGCCCGCGGCGCCGATGTCGAGGCCGACCGGCGCGTGGATGCGCGCGATCTCATCTTGCGAAAAACCGGCCTCGGCCAGCCGCGCCACGCGCTTGGCATGCGTCCGGGTCGAGCCCAGGGCACCGATGTAGAACACGTCCGAGCGCAGCGCGCGTGCCAGTGCCGGGTCGTCGAGCTTCGGGTCGTGGGTCAGCAGAACGAGCGCGGTGCGCTGGTCGAGGCCGATCGCGTCCACGGCGTCGTCGGGCCAGTCGTGCAGGAGGCGTTCGCCGGGAAAACGCGCCTCCGAGGCGAACGCCTCGCGCGGGTCCACGAGGACGGGATCGTATCCGGCGATACGGGCCATGGGCACTAGGGCCTGCGCGATGTGCACAGCGCCCACCACGACGAGGCGCAGGGGCGGGTTGTGAATGGCAACGAAGGTGCGCGCGTCCTCGACACCGGAGCGATCCATGCGGAAGCGTTCGGCGAAGCCCTCGGTGGTCAGGCGGCGCGTCCCGCCCTCCAGATCGACGACATAGGCGACGGGGCGCCGCGCCGCGCGGTGATCCACGAGTTCGGTGAGCATCGCCTCGGGCAGCACGCGGCCCACGGGCTCGACCAGGACGCGGATCGTCCCGCCGCAGGCGAGGCCGNGGAAGCGTTCGGCGAAGCCCTCGGTGGTCAGGCGGCGCGTCCCGCCCTCCAGATCGACGACATAGGCGACGGGGCGCCGCGCCGCGCGGTGATCCACGAGTTCGGTGAGCATCGCCTCGGGCAGCACGCGGCCCACGGGCTCGACCAGGACGCGGATCGTCCCGCCGCAGGCGAGGCCGACGGCGAAGGCATCCGCGTCCGAGACGCCGAACTCGAGAAGGCGGGCCTGGCCTTCCTCGATCGCCTCGAGCGCCTCGGCGACCACCGCGCCCTCGACGCAGCCGCCCGAGACCGAGCCCTCGATCGCGCCCTCGCCCGAGACGGCGAGCTGCGCGCCGACGCGCCGGGGCGCGCTGCCCCAGGTCTCGACCACGGTCGCGAGCGCCGCGCCGCGCCCCTCGCGATGCCAGGCGAGCGCGGTCTCCGGGATGTGGTCGAAACGGTCCATCGGCATCTCTCGTCACGGATCCTGTCGTGAAGGTAAGGCCGCAGAGCGCAAACGCAAAGGGGCCGCGCCCTGCACGGGCGCGGCCCCTGTCGGTCAGGCCGGTGCCTGCGCGGCGCCGGTCACTCCGCCGGCACGCTCTCTCCGGCCTGCCGGCCCTCGCCCAGAGGGCGGTCGGGCAGCACGAAGGCCACCGCGACGAAGGCGAGGCCGAGCACGATGCCGAGCACGTCGCCCGGCAAGCCGGTCACGCCCGCGTAGCCCGAGCCCGGAACGGTCCCGAGGGTCACCTTGCCCCCGAAGATGTCGTCCAGAAGCCCGTTGGCCTGCCACCACGGGTAGCTCACCATGTAGGCGGCGGCGCCGAGCAGGCCGCCGGCGATGAAGAAGAGCGCGTCCTTGCGCCCTGTCGCCGCGGCGGCGACGCCCGTGCCCGGGCAGAAGCCCGAGGCGGCCCAGCCCGCGCCGAGCAGCACCCCGCCGATGAAGACACCGGCATAGGCGGCCTTCACCGACATGTGGCCGACATCGACGAGGCCCAGCATCTGCCCGCCGAACATCAGCACCGAGCCTGTGCCGATGGCGAGCAGGATGGTCTTCATCAGGTGCAGGTGCTTCAGGCTCAGCATGCGCCAGATCCAGTCGGGGTTGGTGGCCCCGATCCGGTCGAGGGTGAAGCCGAACGCGGCTCCGATCGCGATCGCGAGAATGATGCTTGTCATGGGTCAGGCCTCCCGCTTGTACATCATGAGTGCCACCGGGACGGCGGCGGCGAAGGCGCCGAGGGCGAAGATGTAGCCCGACAAGGCGGTCTGCATCATCCCCGACATCATGTGCCCCGACGTGCAGCCCCCCGCGAGGCGCGCGCCGTAGAGCACGACGAACCCGCCCGCGAAGGCCACGGCATAGCGCTTCCACGCGCCGTCGCCGAAATTCGCGCGCCAGAGCGCGGGCGCGCTGCGCTCTTCGCGCGGGACCCAGCCCCGCGCCATGGCCGACAGGAAGGCGCCGAGCGCCATGGCAAGGACGAACACGAAGCTGTAGTTCAGCGGGTTGGCCGCGTTCGCCGCGTATTTCCCGCCCGACTTGGCGAGATAGGCGTTGGACGAGGTGTAGCCCTCCGCCGTCTGTTCGATGAGCGACGGGTTGAAGGCGCTGCCGACGATGCCGTCGAGAATCACGAACTGCGTCGAGACCCCGATGGGCTTCACCAGAAGCACCGCGAGGAAGAACACGAAGCCCAGCAGGACCCCGCCCGTTTTCCAGTTGAGTGGCATGACATTTCCCTTTCGCCGGTTGCGAAACACATTCCTTATTTGGAATACGGCTTCGCGCCCGCAAGAGCCTTGATGCAGATCAAGCCGCTCCTGGGACGAGAGCAGACATGAGCCGCGCCCGCTCTCCGGCATCCTCGGGGGCGCAAAGCGCGGCGGCGAGCTCCTCGAGGGTGGCGATGGAATGGCCCGCGCGCATGCTGTCCACATGGGGCAGCATGGCGCGGATCCCCTGCGCCTTCGGCGCGAACTCTCCGAAGCGCAGGAGAGGGTTCACCCAGACGAGCCGGCGCGCCGTGAGCCTGAGCCGCTCCATCTCGCGCTCGAGCCGCTCCGGGTCGCCGCGCTCCAGCCCGTCGGTGATCAGCAGCACCACCGCGCCCTGGCCCATCACGCGCCGCGACCAGTCGCGGTTGAAGGCGTGCAGGCAGTCGCCGATGCGCGTGCCGCCCTCCCAGTCCTGCGCCTCCGCCCCCGCGGCGGCGAGCGCGGCGTCCACGTCCCGCGCGCGCAGGTGCCGGGTGATGTTGGTGAGCCGCGTGCCGAAGGTGAAGGCGTGCACCTCCGACCAGCCCGCGCCCTTGCGGTTGGAGACCGCGTGGAGGAAGTGGAGGATCACCCGGCTGTACTGGCTCATGGAACCCGAGATGTCGCAGAGCGCCACGAGGTTCGGCCAGCGGGGCCTCGGCCTTGCGTGGTGAAGGCGCTGCATCTCGCCGCCGGTGCGGATCGCCGCGCGCAGCGTCCTGCGCCGGTCGATGGCGCGGCCGGACGGCGCGCCCACGGCGCGGCGCGAGGGGATCGGGCGGACGGGCAGCGTCAAGCCCGCGAGGATCCGCCGCGCCCTGGCGATCTCGTCGGCGCTCATCTGCTCGAAATCCAGCGTGCGCAGCCGTTCCTCGGCGGACATGGTGAGCGAGGCGTCGATCTCGATCTCGGTCTCGCCCTCCTCCTTTTCCTCGCGCTGCGGCGTCGCCGGCGGCTCGGCGCCGTGAAGGAGCGCCTCGGCGGCGCGCTTCTCGGCGGCCTCGGCCTGCCGCTCCTCGGCGACACCGCGCAAAGCGGGAAGCATCATCGCCATCATGTGCTCCATGAAGCGCGGATCGCGCCAGAACAGCCGGAAGACCTGCGCAAAGACACGCCGCTCCTCTGGACGGGAGACGAAGCACGCCTCGAGCACGTGATAGAAGTCGCGCCGGTCGGTGAAGCCCGCCGCCTCCACCGCGCGGGTCGCATCGGCCACGCGGCCCGTACCCACCCGCAGTCCCGCCTTGCGGAGCGCGCGGGCGAAATGCACGAGGTTCGCCACCAGCCGGGGATGCTCGGGCAGTTCGAGAGGCGCGTGTTCGGGCATCGGCGACCTAGAGGACCGTCCGACGGACCGGGGGCGCTGCCCCCGGACCCCCGGAGTATTTTCCGCCAAGAAGAAGACGGGGGCGGGGCGATCCGGGGCGGCGCCCCCGCGGGCGTGTGCGCCGAGCCGCGGGCGCGCTCATGCCGGCGCCAGTTCCGCGCGGGCTTCGTCGAGGATGCGCCTGGCCTCCGAGCCCTGCAGTTTCGCGATGTCGTCCTGGTATTTCAGGATCGCGCCGAGCGTGTCCGCGATCACCTGCGGCGAGAGCTCGATCATGTCGAGCGCGAGCAGGCATTTCGCCCAGTCGATGGTCTCGGCCACCCCCGGTTTCTTGAAGAGATCCTCGGTCCGCAGGCGCTGGACGAAAGCCACGACCTCGCGCGAGAGCGCCTCGGACGCCTCGGGCACGCGCTCGCCCAGGATCGCCAGCTCGCGGTCGAAATCCGGGTAATCCACCCAGTGGTAGAGGCAGCGGCGCTTGAGCGCGTCGTGCACCTCTCGCGTGCGGTTGGAGGTGATGACCGTGATCGGCGGCGCGGGCGCGCGCACAGTGCCGAGCTCGGGGATGGTGACCTGGAGATCGGAAAGCGCCTCGAGCAGGAAGGCCTCGAAGGGCGCGTCGGTGCGGTCGAGCTCGTCGATGAGCAGGACCGGCGGCCCGCCATCCTGCGGCGACATCGCCTCGAGAAGCGGGCGGCGGATCAGGAACCGTTCGGAGAAGAGCTCGTCGGTGAGCGTCTCGCGGTCGGTTCCCTCCACCGCCTCGGCGGTACGGATCGCGACCATCTGGGCGGGAAAGTTCCATTCGTAGACGGCCGAGGCCGCGTCGAGCCCCTCGTAGCACTGGAGCCGGATTAGCCTGCGGCCCAGCGCGGCGGAGAGCGCCTTGGCGATCTCGGTCTTGCCGACGCCGGCCTCGCCCTCGAGAAAGAGCGGCCGGCCGAGGCGCAGGGACAGGAACACCACCGTCGCCAGCGCGCGCCCGCAGACATAGCCTTCGCCCGCGAGCAGCCGCTCCACGTCGTCGATCGAACCCGGCATCGCCATGGCATGTCCTCCTCGTTGCCCAAGAGGGCACGGGGCGCGGCGCGGGTCAAGCGGCCGGCCTAGTTCGCCTTCGCGAAGGCGCCGGCGATGACGGAGAAGCCCTCGCGCGGCAGCGCACGGGGCTCGACCTCGAAGCGGGCCATGCGGCCCCGCGTCTCCGCGACGTCGAGGAAGCGCTCGATGGCGTGATAGGCGCGCCGGTTCACGTAGTCGTCGAAGAGCAGCGTAAGCGGCCTTGTCGTCAGCAGCATCGTCGTCAGCGCGCAGGCGAGACGGAACCGCCCGTCGATCAGCACGAGATCGGGCTGCACGAAATCCGGGCGTTCCCAGACCGAGACCGGGTAGCGATGGTAGCGGCGAAAGCCCGCGCCGTCGGCGGGCCGGCCCCACTTGCCTGTCGGGCCGATATCCACGTGGTGCAGGCGGACCGTCGCGGGGTATTCACCCGCCTCGAGCACCGCCTGCATGCTCTCTGCCCAGGCCTTGTCGCTTTCGACGGAAAACACGGTCTTGCCCGGCATCCCGGCGGCGAGGATCGTGGAGCCGCCGCTGCCGTATTCGAGGATCACCCGTGCCGCGGCATAGCGTTCGCGCACCCAGTCGGCCACCCGCGGCGGAAAGGTGAGAACCGGCGGCGCGATCATCCCGGCGGACCGTCGCGCCTCAGGCGGCGCGGCGGCGGCGCGCGCCCAGCGCCGAGGTCAGCACGTCGAGTTCCGGATCCATCCGCATCGAGGCGGCCTTGCGCCGGTGCCAGTCGAGTGCGCGGGCGTGGAGTTCGGCGAGGACCGGATCGGCGTGCAGTTCCGTGCGGATCGCTTCCGTCGCGGCGTCGTAGCGCGCGATGCTGGTGTCGGGCGCCTCGTTCAGATCGAAACGGTCCCAGTACTCGACACCGAGCACGTGGTGGGAGTGGTTGGCACGACCGCGCGCCCGCTTGACGAGGAAGCTGTCCATGGAGCGCAGCGCGTAGTGGTTGACCTGGGCGAGATCGAAGACGGGCGGGTTGCCGGTGCGGGTGCCGCCGACATGGTAGCGCGCGCCGCCCGGGAGCACCGCGATCTCCTCTCCGCGGCGATCCTTCGGCATCACCGGCGCGTGAAGGCCCATGCGGCCGAACTTTTCCTGGTTGGTGAAGATCGACTTCACGAACTTGCCGGTGTCGGGCCGCGAAACCGGGTCGTGGGGCAGTTCGGCCATGCGGAACTGGCCCGTCACCGGCGCGTCGGCGATCCGCTCGATCCCGGCGGAGCCGAAAATGCGCCACGGCACAGAGATCACGTCGGCCCCACCGCCCGAGCCCTCGACCAGCGCCCGCACCGACCCGTCGCCCATGTGGATGTTCAGAAACTCGTCCACGTCGCAGACGAAGACCCAGCGCGCTTCCTGCACCTCCTTGTAGCGGCGCGCCTGACGCAGCGCGCTGCGGTGGATGCCGCCGGTGCGGATCGCGGTCGGATGGTGGCGCACCAGCCCCATCGCCTCGAGCCGTTGCAGGATCTCGACGGTGGTATCGGCGCAGTCGTTGGTGCAGACGACGATCCGGTCGAAGCCCAGCGCACGGTAATGGGCCATCCATTCGAGGATGTAGGGGCCCTCGTTCTTCATGGTCGAGACGACCGTGTAGAGGTCTCTGCTCATGCCATCTGCCCGGGCGGCCCTTCTGTTTTCCGTTCGGCCTGCCGTTAACCAGATTAGCACCCCATAGCTTGCGGAACAACGCCGGAGCGACGCTTCATGTAGAAGTATGGCGTTTCGGCACGGTGAAGAAGAAATCTTCCGGCATCGTCCCGTTCAGCACGGCGTCGGGGATCGCGTCGGGCCCGGCGAGGAAGACGCCCGCGCCGAAATGGCGGTGCAGGCGCGAAAGCCTGCGCAGGCGCGCCCCGGTGAGGGCGGCATAAAGCGCGGCGTAGTCCTCGTGCGTCTTCAGCTCCGCGATCTTGCGGCGATGGCGCGCCACCGAACGGGAATGGGCGTCGCGGATCTCCGGGTCTTCCATCAGGCGCGCGAATTCCGCCTCGGCCATGGGAAGCCGCGCCTGGATCGAGCGATCCTCCTCGGCGTTGTTGTTCATGCGGAACCAGTAGGCGAGGCCCTGGTCGCGATCGACGTGGTTCACCCGGCCCCGCTCGCGCTTGACGAGGAAGCTCTCCGCCGAGCGCACCGCGTAGTGGTTGAGCGTCACGAGATCGTAGCCCACGGTCTCGGCGGTGGAACGCCAGGCGTTGCGCCACTCCGTCTCGGGCATGGGACGCCCCGAGCCGTTCACCCAGTCGATCTGGTCAACCAGCTGCGGGCGCAGTCCCTTCGGCCGGTGGACGCCGAGCTTCTTGAAGATGCCGAGATTGCGGAAAAGCGTCTTGAACCCCCAGGCCTGGTGCGGCTTGCGCGTCATCACGGGGGCGCAGCGGGTGAAGCGGCGGGTGATGAACTCGTCGCGGAACCCGGTCACGTCGGCGTTGCCGAAAAGCCGCCAGGTCATGGAGATCAGGTTGGCCCGGGGAACCGCGGCGAAGAGATCCTCGAGACGGCCCCCGCCCACATGGACGTTGATGAACTCGTCGACGTCCATGCAGACGATCCAGCCCGCGCCCCGGACCACGGGCTCGGCCTCCGCGGCGGCCAGGGCGGCGTGCTGGGGCTTCAGCCCGGTGCCACGGAACGGGTTCTCGCGGTGCTGGACGAGGCCCTTGTGCTGGAGAAGCTCGAGCAGGGTGTCGGTGCCGTCGGTGCAGTCGTTGGTGTAGACGAGGAAATCGTCCACCCCGATGGCGCGGTGATAGGCCAGCCATTCGAGGATGAAGGGCCCCTCGTTCTTCATCGTCGTCACGGCGACCACCCGGTCGCCTTGCGCCTCGGGCGGCGTCGGGTCGATGGCCGGCATCCGCAGGGGGCGGGCGCCGAGCTCCTCCGCGATGCCGAGCAACGCGGGCGCCTCCACGAGGCTGGATTTCGGCACCAGGCGCGAGACCTTGGCCGCCTCCTTGCCCGTCTCTCCGTATCGCACGGCCATGCACCGGTAGAAACCGAGATAGGTCATCGGCACGGCCGCGCCCACGACCCGGATCATGCGCCACACCGCGTCCCGTGGCGCGACGTCCGGCGCGATGCACCAGCGCCGGTGGCGGCTGGTGTCGTCGAAGCGCAGGCAGGTATGATCGCCATGCCCTGCACTGGCGCCCTTGCGCAGGCCCCAAGGATAGGCGCGCCGGCCGAGCAGAAGCACCGTCCCCTGCGGCGCCGCCACGGCCTGGTCGAAAAGCGTGGCCTCCGCCGGGACCGCCGGCGCCCCCTTCAGACGGCCGAGCGCCCCCGGCATCGCCGGCACGAGATCGGTGACGTCGAGCGCGGCCACCGCCCGCGCCCGCGCGAGAAAGCGCCAGCGGACCAGTTCGTGGAAGGATTGCAGGCCGAGCGCGGAACGCCACGGATCGGGCGCGGGCGGCGTCATGCGATCCTTGCCCGGCGCGTCGGGCGCGTGGAAGGGATGCGCCTCGGCGCCGAGCCCCGGCTTGCCGAGCGGGATCGGCGCGCGCAGGAGGACGACCACGAGATCGTCGCACCCGGCCTCCGCCAGCCTTTCGCGCAAGGCTCCGGCGAAGACGGCCGCCTCTTCGGGCGGCGCGCGGTCGAGGATCACCGCGCCGCCGGCCCCGTGCACCCGGCGGTGCCATCCCAGCCAGTCGCCGACGGCGGCGGGCGATTCCCCGTTGCGCTCTCCGAGCAGGCAGTTGCGGCCGGAGAAGAGCGCGGTTTCCGGCGCGACCGGGGACAGCGCGCCCGGGTCCGGGGCGAGGCGGGGAACCGGACCGGGGGCCAGCGTCACGACCTCCGCGCCGCCCAGTGTCCCACGCTCCAGGATCCGCGCGGTGTCCGGCCCGGCAAATTCCAGCGGCGCGGTGCCAAGCGCGGAGAACATGCGGAAGACGTCGCCGCCGGGGCTTTCGGGATCGGGCGCGATGCAATCGAGCAGGTATCCGCCCGGCACGCGCCGCGCGCCCAGTTCGCGTTCCAGGACCGTCATCGCGCTTGCCGTCCTGCCGCCCGCCTCATGCGCTCAGCACCTTCACGCCCGGCATCCGGCGCAGGGCGGCGAGGTCGCGCTCGTAGCTGTCGGCGAGCCTGCGCACGAAAGCCTCGTCCCATCCGGGCACCGAGATCACCTGGTAAAGCTGCTCGGGCGGCACGAACTTGTCGACATAGGCCTCGAACACGCCGGCGAGGAAGGCGGGATCGAGATTGTCCTTTGCCGCGAGGAACGTCTCGAGGCTTTGCAACGCCTCCGCGGGCAGCAGGTCGGCCAGGCCGTCGCAGAGCCCATCCGTCACGACCATCTCGGGAAGGCCCGCGGCGACATGCATCAGCACCGGCCAGGTGTAGGGCTGCTCTTCGCGGGACCAGACGACGACCGGCACGCCCGGGTTGGCCTCCACGAGGCGGCCGATCACCTCCGCCCAGCTCAGCGCCCGCGGGTCGGCCGAAGCGATCTCGGCGCGCAGCCGGGCCGTGGCGTCGGCCTGCGGGTCGCGGGCGAGCGCCGCGCTCACGAGGGCGAGCGGCTGCGCGACCGCGACCATCAGGGTGCATGGGATCTCGCCGAACATCGCCCGCCACCAGGTCGGCCTCAGATGCGCGTCGGGCAGAAGCCGCCCATCCCCTAGCAGCCGGTCCGCCCCCCCGAGAAGGGTCGCGTCCGAGAAGAAGCCGTGGCGCGGCTCGTCCGGCAGCCGCAGCCGCTTCCAGATGTCGGACAGTTCCTCGCAGGGCGCCGCCGCGCCCTCCAGCCTTTCGGCGAGCGCCCGGAACTGGCGCCGGTAGTACCGCGGCAGCGGCACGTCGATCCCGAGCGCCTGCAGGAGGGCCGTGTTCCGGCGCAGCGCCGAGAGAAGCGGCCCCTCCACCCCGTCGGCGGCGCCCACGAAAAGCGTCGCGCTGAAGCGCGCCGTCACCTCGCCATCCCCGCTTGCCGCCACCGGCCGTGCCGCGCCGTCCATGCCGCATGTCCCCTCAAAGCCGTTCGCCGTCCGCCCGGGCGGCGGCGAGCATGTCGTCGAGAGCCGGACGCGTGCGCCGGATCTCGTTGTCGATCCTGCGCGTATAGGGCACATCGCGCAACTCGGGCATCGTGCGCTCCAGCATGAGGTCGTTGACGTGGAACGCGTCGCGGATCGGCGGGGGCAGCGAGATGAAGGCCTCGAGTATCGCCCTGTCCGCGCTCGGCGTGCCGTAGAAGTTCCGGTTCGTGGCGTAGAAAAGCGCGCCCTGCCCGTGGGTCCGGAAATGTTCCAGGCTCGCGAAATCGAGCGCGCGCCGCCGCGCGGGCTCCGGCAGTGTCCCGAGCCAGCCTGCATAGGCGTTCCTGAACCAGGGGTCGGTTTCCGCCCAGTCATGGCCGATCATCAGCATCCGGACGCCGATCGTGGTGCTGTGCGCCCGCCCGCGCGAGCGGTTGAATTCCGCGATGCCCTTTCGACGCCAGAGAACGGCCTTGGACAGGTCCGTGACGTTGCCGCGCAGCACCGTGCCGCCCGGGGGCAGCGCCTGGCGCACCTCGATCTCGGGCTTCTTCTCGCCCGGCCCGCCCGGCAGCAGCCCGAGCGCGATGCGCTGGCGCGCGTTCATCCGCGCGGCGAAACGCTTCGATGTGCGAAGGCCCGTCTCCTCCACAACATCGATCCGGCGCAGCGCGATGCCGGCGCGCGTCGCAAGCTCGCCCGCGATGCGCATGTCCATCATGGTGTTGAAGTTGGTCCGATGCACGAAGGCAAGGTCGATCCGGTCGAGGAACGGGGCGCAGAACGCCAGCAGCAGCCGCGCGTCGGCGCCGCCCGTCAGCGGAAGCATGGCCGGCGTGATCGCCTCCGTCAGGGCGCCCAGAACCTGCCGGTGGCGCAGGACGGCGCGGTCGATCCGCTCTTCCACCGCATCGCGGTCGAGCGGACAGGTGAAATCGGCATCCGGCGCGGGCCAGTGCCGGTGCGCGACGAAACGGCCAAGATCCAGGAAGTGGTTGCACATCAGGCGCTTCGCGTGCCGATCGGGGGTATGCCCGAAGGCGAAGCGCCCGCCCGCGCCGGGCCCGGCGATGTCGAGCGCGGGATAGTCCGTGTTCGGCTCGACGGGCCTGTCGAGCGCCATATAGAGCGTCGCGCCGACGAGGCGCGCGCGCGGCTCGTAGACCGCGCCCAGACAGCCGCTCGGATCGAGATAGAGCCGCGCGAGCGCCGGCGCGACGATGACGAAAGCGTAGCGCCCCCCGCAGGCCGAAAGCGCCTCGGCCAGTCGCGACGGGTCGCGCGCCTGCGCGAGGTGATCCGCGAGAACCGCATCGGTCACGAACCGCCCCGCCCCGTCCACCGCCTGCCCCATGAGCGCGACGTGCAGCCCGGCCTCCGGCAGCGCGGCGCGCGCCACCGGCAAGGCGGGCCCGTGGTGGAGGTGCCAGCGGCCGAGCGGAACATGGGAAAAACCGGGCAGATCGGCGTGGGACGTTTCGGCCAGCACCCATTGCTGGCTGAAGCCGTCGCGGAAATTGTGGCTTTCCGCCTCGCAAAGCGCGACGGCCTGAAGGCGCAGGATGCGCGTGGCGGGGGCCGCGCCCTCCCTCGCCATGCGCTACCCCCCGCGCCGGCGAAGCTCGGCCTGCGCTGCGCGCATAGCCTTGCGGAAATGCGGCGCCCGGCGGCGCGCCAGGATCGCCTCGCAGTAGCGGATCACCAGGCAGGGGCGGTTGCGCGCCTCGATCCGGCGCAGCAGTTCCTTTTCGTAGCGCGGGTTGCCCCGCCGCGCGCGCATGTGGCGGTAGAACCGCAGGGGCGTCAGGCGGTTCTCGACGCAGTCCAGGACGACCGGCTTCAGGATGCCGAGCCTCAGCCAGAGCGAAGCGATCCTGTGGCCCATGTGCCGGCAGTAGAATTTCCTGACATTGCCGCCCTGGAAAAGCGCCGCGTGCATCGCGTCGAGCTGAGACGACGGGTCGAAGAAGAGATGCACCCGGCGCGCCGCCGCCGTCATCTCCGGCGCGAAGCCGTAGCGGCCGGTGAAATCGCGCCGCCAGACCCGGTGATAGCGCGTTTCCCAGCTTGCGACCTCCCGCGAAAGCGTGGCCTGCGGCGAGATCGCGATCACCGTGGCGCCGGGCGCTGCGGCCGAGAAGACGCAGGCCGCGTAGCCGCCCATCGATGCGCCGTAGAAGACCACGCGCTCGAAGCGGTCGAAGAACCCCGCGTCGCGGAGCCGGTCGAAGAAATCGAACACCGCCGCGTCGCGGTACCAGGTCCAGCCATGCGCCATGAGGCCCAGCATCGACCAGCCCTGGCCCGAGACGAAGCCGTAACCCCAGGGCATCCGGTCGGCGGCGTTGTCGCGCACGTGGTCGAGGTTCTCGAAGGTGACGATGAGCGTCGGGCCCGCCTCCACGAAAAGCGCCGAGTGCTCCGACCCGATCTCCTCGTAGAAGCCGCGCTCCGCGCCGATCCGCGCCAGCGCCGCCCGCATCTCCGCGCGTGCCGCGGCCGGGGTGTCCGCCGGGGTCTCGAGCGCCTCGGACACGGGCTCAGCCGGCCTTCTCTATGAGCACGCGGCGGCGGTTGCCGCGTCGGTCGATCTCGCGCAGCGCGCCGAGATGGGCGAGCTCCGCGCACTGGGGCGCGAACCGGCCCTCGCGCAGGTCGAGAACGATGCGCCCGCCCGGTGCCACGTTGCGCTCGAAAAAGCGCATGTAGGCAGCGACCGGAAAGTGGAACCCGCAGGCCAGAAGGCTCACCGCGAGATCCACCTCGCCAAGGGCGTGCACGTCCTCCCGCTCCGGGTTGAGCGTGCGCACCCGCTCCGCCGGCACGCCGTTGCGGGTGAGGAACGCCCTTGCCCGGGCCAGGTCGGAGTAGGCCGCGCCCTCTTCGGCGAAACCGAAATGCCGGCGATCGTTCTCCTCGATGTCGATCAGGATCACCTCCGCGCCCGACTCGCGCGCTGCGAAAAGGTCGAAGACGCCGTAGCCGCACCCGATATCGGCGACCCGGCGGGGCGCCGGGGCGCCGAGCGCGGCCATGAGCGCGCGGTATTCCGCGCCGATGTCCGCCACGACGCGGGCGGGGATGTCCGCGCCCTTCTCGGCCACCGCCGCCTCCAGCGGGGCGGCGTCGCCGTGCGTCCACGCCTTGACGAGGCGTCCGACGCGCTTCACGTCCCACAGCACCTCGGATCGCTGAAGCACGAATTTCAGGTGATCGTCGGGACCGAACATCGCGTAGTCGAGCGCATCGGGCGCGATCGCGTCCGGGCCGGCAAGGGCGTCTGGCGTCATGTTCCGGACCCTCCCGCGGCCGCGTCGCGAAAGAGCTCGGTCGCGCCCTGCTCGATCCGCTCGCGGCACGCCTTCACGAAACGCTCGTCGACCGCGTGGCGGCGGCAGAGTTGACCGACGCTTTCCTCGCCCCGCAGCGCCGCAAGCCCGATCTCGGCGCGGAACGCGGGGTCGTCGCGCCGCGCGGCGGCGGGCCGCGCCTTGGGCGGGATGGGCGCCGCGCCCGGGTCGATCCCGTGCTTCGCGATGAGGCCCTCCATGTAGCTGCCCCGGCGCGGGCGGTTGCCCTCCTTCTCCTCGAGGCGCGGCTTCATGCGCCGGGCCCAGAAATGCACCCCCCGCGTCTCGGGGCCGAGGCGGGAGGGGATGTCGAACCGGCTCTGGATCATGTGGTTCCGGTGCTTGAAGGAGACCGGGTAGAAGACGTTCTGCGGCCGGGCGTGGCCGATCTCCCCGGTCTCGCGCAGGAACCACGTGACGGCGGCCGGGCCGGTGAACCCCCAGTCCTGCTCGGTCATGTGCACCGGCGTCCCGGCATCGCGCGCCGCCTCCAGCTCCTGCCGCTGCGAGGGCTTGAGCCAGGGCGCGATGGCGTATTCGTCGCGGAAGAAGTCCAGCAGACCGTTGAGCGTGGGCGAGTCCGGCGGCAGCCCCAGCACCGCGTTGCACACGAGCCCCTCCTTCTCCCATCCGAAGACGTGCGGCGTCTCGAAATCGAAGGGCCTGTGGCAGTACATGTCCGCGTCCACCCAGATCTTGCGCGTGTTGCGCAGGAGGTGGAGGCGCCAGAGATCGGCGTGGATCGCCGGGCTTCCGGTCCGGGCGTGGCGCAGCATCGGCTCGCCCGGAAAGATCTCGGCGGCGTTGCCGGGATGGACGCCGGGGGGCAGGTTGCCGACGGGCGCGTAGCTGTAAAGCGTCACGTGGTGGCCCGCGTCGGCAAAGGACTTCAGGCAGAGCTGCTCGAGCCAGGAGAGCCGCCCGCCGATCCAGAGGCTCGCAATTTCCGGGAGTGCCGCCATCCGCGCCCGTATACCGCCCTCTTCGCGCCTGCCATCGTGTCGCACCGCCGCCGACCCGCGTGGCCTGCGCCGATCTGTCGGGCGCTTCCCCGCCTCTTGGCGTATAGTGCCGGAAGCGGCAGTCTGCGGCAACCGTCCGATTCGCGGCCGGTCACGGCGCGGCGCGGATCGGCCCGCAATTTCGCCGCAAAACGGCACTACCCCCTCGGCCAGAGGCCGGCGACAGACCGACGAACGAGTGATCCGATGCCCGACGCCCCCCTGCGCGACACCGAGCTCCTGAGCGGCCTCGACAGGCCGGAATGGCTCAGGCAGTTCGCCGCTATCACCCGCGCGAACGGGCATTTCCAGGTGCTCGATACGCGCCACCTGGCCGCCTACGTCGATCATGGCGCGACGCTTCTCGTCACCTTCGAGACGCTCGAGGGCATCCGCGCGCTCTCCGAACGCCACGAGCCGCTTGGCTGGGATTTCGTGCGCGCGGATGGCTGGTCGCATCTCGCGATCATCAGCGACGGCGATACATGGTTCCGGTCCCAGGGCGTCTACGATTACGTCGACACGCTGATCGACGAGGCATTCTTCGACGATTTCGAGCGCGTTGTCGTCTACGGGGCCGGCCCATGCGGTTACGCCGCGGCGGCCTTCTCGGTCGCGGCGCCCGGTTCGGTGATCCTCGCCGTCCAGCCCCAGGCGACGCTCGACCCCGAGATCGCGGGCTGGGACGACCGCTTCGTCGAGATGCGACGGACCGATTTCACCGACCGCTTCGGCTTCGCGCCCCGGATGGCCGAGGGTGCCGAGGAGGTGTTCCTGATCTACGACCCCTTCGAGCGGCTCGACGCGATGCACGCGGCGCTTTTCCAGTCGGACCAGGTCGCGCGCCTCAAGTTGCGCCACATGGGCGATGCATTGCAGACCGATCTCATGGAGATGCGGCTTCTGACCCCGCTGCTGCGGGCCGCCGCCGACGGCGCGCTCGACGCGAGCCTTTTCCACGAATTGCTGCGCGCGCGGCGCGAGCATCTGCCCTACCTGCGCCGACTTCTCGCCAAGCTCACCCAGGACCGCCGCGACGGCCTCGCGCGGCGGCTTTGCGCCAACGTGACCGCGCGGCTGAACGCGCCGCGTTTCGCCCGGCGCCTCGAAGCGCTGGAGGCGGCCGCCACGGCGGAGAAGGTGGGCGCCGACTGAGCCGCGGGCCACGGGCTCTGGCGCGCCGCGGCGGGATTGTGTAAGCGCCGCACCCATGACCGAGACGCTGACGCTTCGCCGGCCCGACGACTGGCATCTTCACCTGCGCGACGGCGCGGTGCTGCGCGCCGTGCTGCCGGAAACCGCGCGCCACTTCGCCCGGGCGATCGTGATGCCGAACCTCGTGCCGCCGGTGGTCACCGCGGCCGACGCGCGGGCCTACCGGGACCGCATCCTCGCCGCGCTGCCGGCGGGCATGTCGTTCGAGCCGCTGATGACGCTCTACCTGACAGAGGACACAGATCCCGACGACGTGGTGAGCGCCCATGCCGAGGGCCTCGTGACCGCGGTGAAGCTCTACCCGGCCGGCGCCACCACGAACTCCGCCTCCGGGGTGCGCGATTTCGGGCGCGTGCGCGGGGTGCTCGAGCGCATGGCCGAGGCGGGCGTGCCGCTCTGCGTGCATGGCGAGGTGACCGATCCCGACATCGACATCTTCGACCGCGAGGCGGTCTTCATCGACCGCGTGCTCGACCCGATCCGCCGCGCGACGCCGGGCCTGCGGGTGATCATGGAGCACGTGACTACCGCCGACGCGGTGGATTACGTGACATCGGCCGCGCGCGACCTCGGCGCCACGATCACCACGCATCACCTCGTGATCAACCGCAACCACATCCTCGCCGGGGGCATCCGTCCCCATTACTACTGCCTGCCCGTGGCCAAGCGCGAGGCGCATCGCCGGGCGCTGCGTGCCGCGGCCACCTCCGGCGATCCCCGCTTCTTCCTGGGCACCGACAGCGCGCCCCACGTCGACGCGGCGAAGGAAACCGCCTGCGGCTGTGCCGGGATCTTCACCGCGACCAACACGCTTTCGATCCTCGCCCATGTCTTCGAGGAGGACGGGGCGCTGGACCGGCTGGAAGGGTTCGCCTCCCTGCACGGCCCGGCCTTCTACGGGCTCGCGCCGAACGCGGACACGATAACGCTGAAGAAGGGCGCGCCCACCGCCTGTCCGGAAAGGATCGAGACGGCCGACGGCCCGGTGACGGTGTTCGACCCCGGTTTCGACCTGCACTGGCGGGTGGCATGAGCGCGCACACGTCTTTCAAGACGTGTGGCAAGGGGCTTCGAAGCCCCTTGCACGCCCGGCCCAGGCGCCGCCCCCGGACCGAAACGATGCGAGGAAACAGCCGATGATCCCCACCGCCGCCCCGCCCCGCGAAGAGATCGCGCGCCTCGCGGCGCGCATGCTGCTCGAGGTCCGGGCCGTCCATTTCAACGCGGAGGAGCCCTTCATCCTGGCCTCGGGCCTGCCTTCGCCCACCTACATCGACTGCCGCAAGCTGATCTCCTTTCCGCGGGTGCGCGCGGCGCTCATGGACTACCTCGCCGCGACCGTGCTGCGCGAGGCGGGCTTCGAGGCCTTCGACGTGGTCGCGGGCGGCGAGACGGCGGGCATTCCCTTCGCCGCGCTCATCGCCGAACGGCTGGCGCTGCCCATGGCCTATGTCCGCAAGAAGCCCAAGGGGTATGGCCGCAACGCCCGCATCGAGGGGGTCGTGGCAGAGGGCGACCGGGTTCTGCTGGTCGAGGACCTGACCACCGACGGCGGCTCCAAGCTTTCCTTCATCGACGCGATCCGCGAGACGGGGGCATCCTGCGCGCACACGGCCGTGATCTTCTCCTACGGGATCTTCCCGGAGACCGAGACGCAGCTGGCCGGGCACGGCGTACGGCTTCACGAGCTCACCACATGGCCCGACGTTCTGGCCGAGGCGCGCGCGCAGGGCGCCTTCGATCGCGCGACGCTCGACGAGGTCGAGTCGTTCCTGGCCGACCCCCGGGCGTGGCAGGCGGCACGGGCCGGCACCCCTCCGCCGCCCGAGAAGACATCCTGAACTTGCGATATCTTGTTGCGACTTCCTGCCGATACGCAGGATGTTGAGAAATTTATTTCACAGGAAATCCACAGAAACATACAATTTGCCCGCGCGACGACGGCTCGCCTAGACAGGCCGGACACAAGAACAAGAGGGCAGTCATGACCGAACTCGCGGCGATCAATCCGACCGGGGCCGAGATCGAGGCCCCGGAAACCATGCCGCACTCGATCGAGGCCGAGCAGCAGCTTCTGGGCGCGATCCTGACCAACAACGACGTCTACGACCGCGTGGCCAACCTGATCGGCCCGCAGCACTTCTACGAACCCGTGCACGCGCGGATCTTCGAGCTCGCTGCGGCGCGCATCGCCAAGAACAACCTCGCCTCGCCGGTCACGCTCAAGGCCTTCATGGAAGACGACGAGGGGCTGAAGGAGTTGGGCGGGCCGGCCTACCTCGCACGTCTCGCAGGCGCCGCCATCGCGGCCTTCGCGGTGCGCGACTACGCGCAGCTCATCTACGACCTGGCGGTGCGGCGCGAGCTCATCGCGCTTGGCCGCGACATCGCCGCGCGCGCCGCGCGGGTCGACGTGGCCGAGGAGCCGCGCGAGCAGATCGTGGTCGCGGAACAGGCGCTTTACAACCTCGCCGAGCAGGGACAGGCGCAGTCGGGCTTCCAGTCCTTCCTGAGCGCGGTCACCGACGCGGTGAAGGTCGCCAACGCCGCCTACCAGCGCGAGGGAGGGCTGGCGGGGGTGTCCACCGGGCTTGCGGATCTCGACGCGAAGCTGGGCGGGCTGCACAAGTCGGACCTGCTGATCCTCGCGGGCCGGCCCTCCATGGGCAAGACCTCTCTCGCGACCAACATCGCCTTCAACATCGCCAGGGCCTACCGGCGCGGTGCGCTGTCGGACGGGACAGAGGGCGCGGTCGACGGCGGCGTGGTCGGCTTCTATAGCCTCGAGATGAGCGCCGAACAGCTCGCCGCGCGGGTGCTCTCGGAGGCGGCCGAGGTGCCCTCCGAGCAGATTCGCAAGGGCGACATGACCGAGGAGGAGTTCCGCCGCTTCGTCGAGGCGGCCAAGGCGCTCGAGGCCTGTCCGCTCTACATCGACGACACCCCGGCCCTGCCCATCGCGCAGCTCGCCGCGCGGGCGCGCAGGCTCAAGCGGACTCACGGGCTCGACGTTCTGATCGTGGACTATCTTCAGCTCGTGCGCGGCACCGGCCGCTCGGAGAACCGGGTGAACGAGATTTCCGAGATCACCCAGGGCCTCAAGGCCATCGCCAAGGAGCTCGACATCCCGGTGATCGCGCTCTCGCAGCTCTCGCGCCAGGTGGAGTCCCGGGAGGACAAGCGCCCGCAGCTGTCCGATCTGCGCGAATCGGGCTCGATCGAGCAGGACGCCGACGTGGTGATGTTCGTCTTCCGCGAGGAATACTACAAGGAGCGCGAGAAGCCGGGCGACCACGACCTCGAGGCGATGGCCCGCTGGCAGGAAGAGATGGAACGGCTGCACGGCCGCGCCGAGGTGGTCATCGGCAAGCAGCGCCACGGCCCCATCGGCACGGTGGAACTCGCCTTCGACGGCCGCTTCACCCGCTTCAGCAACCTCGCGAAGCCCTGGCAGCGCCCCGCCGGGGAGAATTTCTGAGCAAGGCCCGCGGGGCCGCGCGGCCGCACGGCGATGTGACTGGACAGACGCGCCACCCCTTGCGCCAATGGGCCATGCGGTTCGCAGCCCTCATCGCGCTTGCCCTCTGGCCCGCAGCCGCCGCGGCGTGGGAGCCCGACGGCGTGGAGGTGGACCTCGAACTCGTGCTCGCGGTGGACGTCTCGCGCTCGATGTCCGCCGAAGAGCTGGAAATCCAGCGCCGGGGCTATGCCGAGGCGCTGCGCTCGCCCGAGGTGATCGCCGCGATCGAGGGCGGGCTGATCGGGCGGATCGCGCTCACCTACGTCGAGTGGGCCGGGCAGTACGCCCAGCGCGGCGCCGTCGACTGGGCCCTGATCGACGGGGCGGCGGCCGCGGACGCCTTCGCGGACCGGATCGGCGCGCATCTCGAGCCCGCGATGCGGCGCACCTCGATCTCGGGGGCGCTGCTCTACTCCGCCACGCTTTTCGAGCGGAACGGCTTCGACGGGTTGCGGCGCGTGATCGACATCTCGGGCGACGGCCCCAACAACGAGGGCCGGCCCGTGCCCGCCGCGCGCGACTCCGTGCTCTCGCGCGGGATCACGATCAACGGGTTGCCGCTGATGACGCCGGAAGACCGGCTTCAGGTCTGGGACATCGCCGATCTCGACGCCTATTACGAGGCATGCGTGATCGGCGGGCCCGGTGCCTTCGTCATTCCCGTGGTGGGCTGGGACCAGTTCGCCGACGCGGTGCGCCGCAAGATGGTGCTGGAGATCGCGGGGACCGGGCCCGCGCGGTTGTGGCAGGCACAAGGCCGCGCAGACTACGACTGCCTCGTGGGCGAGAAGATCTGGGAACGCTACCGGCGTTACTGGGGCGAGCCCTGAAGAGCCACGAGCCCGCCGAAGGCCGGGCTTTCCTCCCACGCGCCGGGGATGCCATGCAGATGCCGCGCCGCCTTGATCGTCCCGGCATGGGTCACGACGAGCGTGCCGTCCCCGGGCGCCGCGGCCAGCGCCGCCGCCACCCGGTTGCGCAGCTCGGCCACGCTTTCCCCGCCATGGGGGCGCGCGTGCAGGAAATCCGCCGCCCAGGCATCGAGTTCGGCGCGCGGGATCGCGTCCCACGCCATCCCCTCCCAGCGGCCGAAATCCATCTCCGTCCAGAGCGCCGCGACCTCGACATCAAGGCCGCGCGCGGCGCCGATGCGCTCCGCGAGGCGGCGGCAGCGCGAAAGCGGGCTGGTGACGAGGTGGCGGATCGCGGGCAACGCGGACAGCACCGCCTCTGCCTCCGCCTCGAAGCTTTCGGCCAGCGCGAGGTCGGTCCGCCCGTAGCAGGTGCCCGGCGCGACGGCCGGCGTCGTGTGGCGAAGCAGCGTCAGGCCCATGCCACGACCCCGAGAAGAAGCCCGAGCTCCGCCATCTGCTGCGTCGCGCCCAGACAGTCGCCGGTGTAGCCGCCAAGCTTGCGCAGGTAGAGCCGCGCGATCCCGCCCGCGAGAACGGCGCCCCCGAGAAGCCCCGCCGCCGCCGCACCCGGACCGAGCACGAGCGCCAGCGCGAGCGCCCAGGCCGCCGCCGTGGCCAGCGCCACCCGGTGGCCCGCCGCGCTCACCGAAGGCGCGACGAACTTCGCGCCGTCGTCGCGGGCATAGTCGAACCGCGCCACCACCGCGACGGGCGCGTAGCGGCTGATCCCGTGGCCCAGAAGCAGCGCGCAGGCGGCCTCCGCCGGGGCGAGCTCCATCAGCGCCGCCGCCTTGAGGGCAAGCGTCAGCCCGAGCGCCAGCGCGCCGTAGCTGCCCAGCCGGCTGTCGCGCATGATCTCGAGCGCGCGCCCGGGCGTGACCCCGCCGCCCAGCCCGTCGGCCGCGTCGGCGAGCCCGTCCTCGTGAAAGCCGCCCGTGGCGAGGACGGTGGCCGTCATGGACAGAAACACGGCGACGGGCCAGGGCAGCGCCGCGGCCGCCGCCAGCAGGACGGCGGCCCCGATCGCGCCCACCAGAAGCCCCACCGCGGGGTAGTAGCGCGTCGCACGCAGAAGCCGCGCGTCGGAAAACGGCAGGTCGCGCGGCACCGGAAGGCGGGTCAGGAACTGCACCGCCAGCGCGAACACGGCCAGCTCGTCCCGCCAGCCGCCGAAAGGGGATTCCCGCGTCATTGCGACGCTTTAGCCGCCCCTCGAGGGGTGGGCAAGCACCGCCGCGCGCGGCCACGGGGCCTTTTGCCTTGACCTCGCTCGCGGGCATGCCAAACACGCTGACATGGCGCAGGCAAAGCTGACGATCGACCTCGACGCGCTGGTGGCGAACTGGCGCGCACTCGACGCCCTGACGCAGGGCGAAACCGCCGCCGTGGTGAAGGCCGACGGCTACGGGCTCGGTCTTGCGCAGGTCGCCCGCGCGCTGGCGCGGGCGGGGGCCCGCAGCTTCTTCGTCGCCATCGCCGAGGAGGGCGCGGCGCTCCGCCGCATCCTGGGCGAGGGGCCGGAGATCTTCGTCTTCGCCGGGCACATGGAGGGCGACACGGCGCTTCTGGCGGAGTTCTCGCTGGTGCCGATGCTGAACTCCATCGACCAGATGGTGCGCCATGTCGAGGGCCTGCCGGGCGCGCCCTTCGGCATTCAGCTCGACAGCGGAATGAACCGCCTCGGGATGGAGCCGGCCGAGTGGCAATCCCTGCGAGACGTGGCGCTGGAACTCGGCCCGCGCCTCGTGATGAGCCATCTCGCCTGCGCGGACGAGCCCGACCACCCGATGAACCGCGCGCAACTCGCCACCTTCCGCGAGATGACCGACGGCCTTACCGCGCCACGCTCGCTCGCGGCGACGGGCGGTGTTCTGCTGGGACCGGACTACCATTTCGAGATGACGCGCCCCGGTATCGGCCTTTACGGCGGCGCGCCCTTCGACGATGCGCAGCACGTCGTCACGCTGGACGTGCCGGTGATCCAGACGCGCGAGATCGCGGCCGGGGAGACGGTCGGCTACGGCAACAGCTGGACGGCCGAGGCGCCCGCGCGCATCGCCACCATCTCGGCGGGCTACGCCGACGGTCTGCACCGCATCATGGGGCCGAAGATCAGCGTTCACGCCGACGGCGTGCCCTGCCCGGTGCGCGGGCGCATCTCGATGGACCTGATCGGGGTCGAGATCACCCACCTGAAGGAGGCGCCGTCGCAGCTCCAGGTGCTGGGCGCGCATCAGGGGGTGGACGACCTGGCAGAGGCGGCGGGAACGATCGGATACGAGATCCTGACCGCGCTCGGCCCGCGCTACGTCCGGAGATATTCGCGCACATGAGCCCCACGGCACCCCTCGCCGCCATCGGGCGCACGGTGCTGTCCATGCTCGCCGCGGCCGGCGCGGTGACCTTCTACGCGGGCCGGGTCGTGGGACACCTCTTCCGCCCGCCCTTCTACGCGCGCGAATTCCTGCATGCGGTCGTCCAGATCGGCTGGCTGTCGCTGCCCGTGGTCGGGCTGACCGCCGTCTTCACCGGCGGCGCGCTCGCGCTTCAGATCTACGCCGGCGGCTCGCGCTTCAACGCCGAGGCGGTGGTGCCGCAGATCGTGGCCATCGGCATCGTGCGCGAACTCGGCCCGGTGCTGGGCGGGCTGATGGTGGCCGCGCGTGTGGCATCCTCCATCGCGGCCGAGATCGGCACCATGAAGGTGACCGAGCAGATCGACGCGCTGGTGACGCTGTCGACCCACCCGTTGAAGTATCTCGCCGTGCCGCGCGTCCTGGCCGCAACGCTCTGCGTGCCCGTGCTGGTGGCGGTGGGCGATTCCATCGGGATCCTGGGCGGCTACCTCGTGGGCATCACGCGGCTGGAGTTCAACGCCGCGGTCTACCTGGAGAACACCGCGGACTTCCTCGAACGCTGGGACATCGTCTCGGGCCTCATCAAGGGCGCGGTGTTCGGGTTCATCGTCGCGCTCATGGGCTGCTATCACGGCATGACATCGGCGCGGGGCGCGCAGGGCGTGGGCCGGGCGACCAAGACGGCGGTCGTGTCCTCGAGCGTGCTGATCTTCGCCGCCAACTACATCCTGACCGAGCTTTTCTTCGCCGCATGATCGAGCTTACGGGCATCCACAAGGCCTTCGGCGAGAACCGCGTCCTGCGCGGCGTGGACCTGAGGGTGGAGACCGGGACCTCGATGGTCATCATCGGCGGCTCGGGTACCGGAAAATCCGTGCTGCTGAAGTGCATCCTCGGCCTCGTCGCGCCCGATGCCGGCGTCATCCGGCTCGACGGGAAGGACACGCGCGAAGGCGACCGCGACGCCTTTCTCGCGCGGTTCGGGATGCTCTTCCAGGGCGGCGCGCTCTTCGACTCGCTGCCCGTGTGGCAGAACGTGGCGTTCCGGCTGCTGCGCGGCTCGCTCCGGCGCCCACGCGACGAGGCGCGCCAGATCGCACTGGAAAAGCTGCGGCGCGTCGGGCTCGGCGAGACCGTGCTCGACAAGTACCCGGCCGAGCTTTCGGGTGGGATGCAGAAGCGCGTGGGACTGGCGCGCGCCATCGCGGCCGAGCCCGAGATCATCTTCTTCGACGAGCCCACGACAGGTCTCGATCCGATCATGGCCGGCGTCATCAACGATCTCGTCCGCGAGATCGTGACCGAGATGGGCGCCACCGCCATGACCATCACCCACGACATGACGAGCGTCCGGGCCATCGCGGACAACGTGGCGATGCTGCATGACGGGGTGATACAGTGGACGGGCCCGGCCACGGACATGGACGCATCGGGCGATCCCTACCTCGACCAGTTCATCAATGGCCGCGCCGAGGGCCCGATCGCCGCGGTGCGCTGAGGCGCTGGCGCGCCGGGACGCGCGCCTCTATCTTCACGGGCAACGGGGAAAGCGAGCGGGCATCGCATGACGGGCTTCGAGCCGAATTACACCGTGCTGAGCTTTCTCGCGCTCAAGCAGTTCGCCTACCTTCCGGCGATCCTCGCGCTCGCCGTGCTTCGCGCCATCGCGGCCGAGGGGCCCAGCCGCGCCTGGGCGGCGGCGGCGGGCCTTTTGTCCTGCGCGGGGATCTTCGCCCTCTTCGGCCCCGCGGTGCTGGGCCTCTGGTCGGGGCCGGTGCACGCGGCCTCCAGCAAGCTCGCGCGGGCGGGCGGCGGCATGGTGGTGCTTCTTGCCGCGACGGCGCCGCTGGGCCTCTCGGGCCTGGCCCGCGGCATGCGCTGGCGCTGGATCGACTGGGCGCACGGCCTTCTGGTCCTGGCCCTTCTGCTCCTCTGGCTTCTGACCCGGTAGCGGGATGCACGCGGGCCACCGGATCGGGGCGTCGCGCGCCCGGCACATGACCGCCCTTCGCGTCGCGAATCTCGCGCTTCTGGTGCTTTACCCGGTGGCGTGGTTCGCGCCCCTGATGCGGGCGGGGCTGCTGCCGCTCTTCGGCATGTCGGAGATCAGCGTGATCTCGGGGCTGCAAAGCCTTTGGGGGAGCGACGTGGCGCTCGCGCTTCTCGTGACCTTCTTCGCGCTGCTCGCCCCCTACCTGAAGACCGCGGGCCTCGCGCTGGTGCAGTTCGGGCTGCTGGACATGCGCACCCTTCCGGCGCTTCAGATGCTGGGCAAGCTCGCCATGGCCGATGTCTTCCTGATCGCGATCTACGTCACGGTGGCCAAGGGCATCGGCGTCGGCCGGATCGAGACGGCCTGGGGCCTCTGGCTCTTCACCGGATGCATCCTCGCCTCGATCGTGATCGGGCACCTGACACCGCGGTCGCTGGCCCGCGCGGCGTGAGCGCACCCCGCTTGCGGCCGGGCGCGGGCTCGGGCAGGAAGAGCGCCATGGCCAAGCGCTCCGCCTCGTTCACCTGCACCGCCTGCGGCAACGTCACCTCGAAATGGGCCGGCCGCTGCGAGGCCTGCGGGGCGTGGAACACCATCGTGGAGGAGCGCCCGCGCGCCCCCGCGCCGGGCGGCGCCACGCCGCGAGGCCGGGCGCTGCCGCTCACCGACCTGTCCCATGCCGAACCGCCGCCGCCCCGCGCCGCAAGCCGGATCGGAGAGTTCGACAGGGTGCTGGGCGGCGGCCTCGTGCCCGGCTCGGCGGTGCTGGTGGGCGGCGATCCGGGCATCGGCAAGTCCACGCTGCTGTTGCAGGCCGCGGCGCGCTTCGCGCAGGAGGGGCTGTCCACCATCTACGTCTCTGGCGAGGAGGCGAGCGCGCAGGTGCGGCTGCGCGCCCGGCGCCTCGGGCTGGCCGACGCGCCGGTGCGGCTCGCGACCGAGACGCGCCTGGCCGACATCCTCGCAACGCTGGAGGCCGAGCGCCCCGGCCTTGCCGTGATCGACTCGATCCAGACCATGTGGTCCGACACCGTGGACAGCGCCCCCGGCTCGGTCACGCAGCTGCGCGCCGCGGCGCACGAGCTCGTCACCCTGGCCAAGCGCAGCGGCATCGCGGTGATCCTCGTGGGGCATGTCACCAAGGAGGGCCAGATCGCCGGGCCGCGCGTGCTCGAGCACATGGTCGACACGGTGCTCTATTTCGAGGGCGAGCGCGGACACCAGTTCCGCATCCTGCGCGCGGTGAAGAACCGCTTCGGCCCGGCCGACGAGATCGGCGTCTTCGAGATGACGGGCGGCGGGCTTGCCGAGGTCGCGAACCCGTCTGCACTCTTCCTGTCCGAGCGCGGGCAGCCCGCGCCGGGGTCCGCGGTCTTCGCCGGGATCGAGGGCACCCGCCCGCTGCTGGTGGAACTGCAGGCGCTGGTCGCGCCCACGCCGCACGCCCAGCCCCGGCGCACCGTGGTGGGCTGGGATGCGGGCCGCCTCGCCATGATCCTCGCCGTGCTGGAGGCACGCTGCGGCATTCCGTTCACCGGCCTCGACGTCTATCTCAACGTGGCCGGCGGCATGAAGATCGGCGAACCCGCCGCCGACCTCGCGGTCGCCGCGGCGCTTCTGTCGGCGCGGGAGGACGCGGCGCTGCCCGCCGACACGGTCGTTTTCGGCGAAATCAGCCTCTCCGGCGCGCTGCGCCCGGTGGGACAGACCGAAAACAGGTTGAAAGAGGCGCGGAAACTTGGTTTCACCGCGGCCATCGCGCCCGCGGGCGGCGCGCCCGCCGCGGCGGGCGGGCTGAAGCTCACGCAGATGGAGGGCCTCGCGGCCTTCGTGGGCGAGGTGTTCGGCGCCGGGTGAGGCGCGGCAGGAGCAGGACGGGCAGCGACATGGAAGGCTTCACGATCATCGACGGGGCGGTGGCGATCGTCATCGTGCTTTCTGCGCTTCTGGCCTATGCGCGCGGCTTCGTCCGCGAGACGCTGGCCATCGCGGGATGGGTCGCCGCGGCGTTCGTCGCCTTCATCTTCGCGCCGCAGGCGCAGCCGCTGGTCAAGGAGGTTCCGGTCCTCGGCTCCATGATCGCCGACAGCTGCGAGCTTTCGGTCATCGCGGCCTTCGCGGCCGTCTTCGCCGTAGTGCTCGTGATCGTGTCGCTTTTCACGCCGGTCTTCTCGTCGCTGGTGCAGCGTTCCGCGCTCGGCGGGCTGGATCAGGGGCTGGGCTTCCTGTTCGGGGTGGTGCGCGGCATCTTGCTCGTGGCCATCGCCTATTTCGTCTACGAGACGGTGGCCGCCGCGCAGGACATCGCGATGATCGACGACAGCCGCTCCGCGCGGGTCTTCGCGCAGATGACCGACGCCATCGAGCAGCGCAATCCGGAACAGGCGCTGGGCTGGGTCACCCGCCAGTACGAGCAACTTGTCGGGATCTGCGACGCCCCGGCCTGAGGCCGCGCCGCGAGCGACGGGGCGAGAGCCCGGCCCGCCCTGACATGGCGAACCGCGGTCCTGCCGGGGAAACGGGCCGACCCCGCGCACCCGGCCCTTTTGCATCCGGTCGAACATGATCGTTTCGTGACACGCGCGTCACGATGCCTTAAGCAGACGCCAGAGCGTGCCCGGATTCGGAGCCTCCCTTCCTTGCCCCATCCCAGCGACAGATCAGACGCAACCCTGCCCCGACACCCGTTCGACGACGACAAGCTGCGCGAGGAGTGCGGCGTCTTCGGCGTTCTCGGCGTGACGGACGCGGCGAATTTCGTGGCCCTCGGCCTGCACGCGCTTCAGCACCGCGGGCAGGAGGCGGGCGGCATCGTCTCCCACGACCCGGAGACCGGGTTCAACTCGGCCCGCCGCTTCGGCTACGTCCGCGACAACTTCACCTCCGCGAGCCTGATGGAAACGCTGCCCGGCAGCCTTGCGATCGGGCATGTGCGCTACTCCACCACGGGGTCCAAGGGCCAGACCGCGATGCGGGACGTGCAGCCCTTCTTCGGCGAATTCTCGATGGGCGGCGCGGCGATCGCCCATAACGGCAACATCACGAACGCGATGGCGCTGCGGCGCGAACTGATCGACCGTGGCTCGATCTTCCAGTCCTCCTCGGACAGCGAATGCATCATCCACCTGATGGCGCGGTCGCTTCAGCGCGACATCCCCGAGCGGATGGAGGACGCGCTGCGCCGCGTCGAGGGCGCGTTCTCGGTGGTCGCCATGACGCGCACGAAGCTCATCGGCGTGCGCGATCCGCTGGGCGTGCGCCCGCTCGTGCTGGGCCGCGTGGGCACCGAGGCAAAACCGGGCTGGGTGCTGTCGTCGGAGACCTGCGCGCTTGACATCATCGGCGCGGAGTTCATCCGCGAGATCGCCCCGGGCGAGATGGTGGTCATCACCGATGCGGGCGTGGAAAGCCACTTCCCGTTCCGGCCGCAGCGGCCGCGCTTCTGCATCTTCGAGCATGTCTATTTCTCGCGCCCGGACTCGATCCAGGGCGGGCGCTCCGTCTACGAGACGCGGCGCCAGATCGGCGTGGAACTGGCCCGCGAGGCGCCGGTGGAGGCGGATCTCGTCTGCCCGGTGCCCGACAGCGGGACGCCGGCGGCGATCGGCTACAGCCAGGAATCGGGCATCCCCTACGCGATCGGGATCGTGCGCAACCAGTACATGGGCCGCACCTTCATCGAGCCCACCGAGCAGATCCGCAACATGGGCGTGCGGCTGAAGCTCAACGTCAACCGCGCGCTCATCCGCGGCAAGCGGGTGATCCTGGTGGACGATTCGGTGGTGCGCGGCACCACCTCGCGCAAGATCAAGGAGATGATCCTGGATGCCGGCGCGAAGGAGGTCCATTTCCGTATCGCCAGCCCGCCGACGGCCTGGCCCTGCTTCTACGGGGTGGACACCCCGCAGCGCGAGAAGCTCCTCGCCGCGACGATGTCGGAGGAGGAGATGCGGGAACATCTGCAGGTGGATTCGCTGCGCTTCATCTCCCTCGACGGCCTCTATCGCGCGGTGGGCGAGGCGAACGGCCGCGATCCCGCGCAGCCGCAATACTGCGACGCCTGCTTCTCCGGCGACTACCCGGTCGAGCCGTCGGACATGGTCGAGCAGGGCTTCCGCCTCAAGGCGGCCGAATAGCGCGACGCGCCTGCTGCGTGACATGCAAAGAAAGGGCCGCCCTCGGGCGGCCCTTCGCGTCGCGTATGCGGCCGCCTCAGCGGCGCAGGCGGGACAGGGCGGCCCAGCCGCCCGCGATCGAAAGCGCGGCGATCGCCGATTTCACCAGGTCGCCCGGCACGAAGGGCAGCATCCCCGCCGAAAGCGCAGTGGACAGCTCCAGTCCGATCCCGAAATGCAGCCACGCCACGCCCGGCAGGTAGATGGCCATCGCCGGAACCACGGCCGCCGCGAATAGCCGGAGAAGGCCGCGGTCGAGCCCGAGTTCCACCAGCCGGCCGGTGAGCCACGCCATCGCGACGAAGCCCCAGAGATAGCCTGCGGTGGGGCCGACGAGGTGATGGGCGCCCGCGTCCCCGCCCGAGAAGACCGGCAGCCCGGCCGCGCCCTGCGCGAGGTAGGCAAGCACCGCGAGCGCGCCCATCCGCGCGCCGAAGGTGAGGCCGATCAGCGTGACGCCCAGCGTCTGAAGCGACATCGGCACCGGGAACATCGGCACCTCGACCTGGCTGATCAGCCCGAGGAAGACCGAACCGGCCAGCACGAGCAGACCCTGCGAGGTCAGGGAGCGGGGGGCGAGAGCGGCTTGGGTCAGGGTCACGGCGAAGTCCTTTCCAATTCCTTGTCCGCGGCAAATTCGACGATTTCGCGCCGGAAGGGAAGCCCCGATCTGCACGGGGCTTGCGCATGGCCGCGAAGGGTGGAAAGAGCGCGCACATGACGGAGACGGACCCATCCTCCCCCCCTGTCGCGCTCGTCACCGGCGCCTCGCGCGGGCTGGGCGCCGCGCTGGCCGAGGCGCTCGCCCCCCGGTTCCATGTCGTGGCGGTCGCGCGGACCGTGGGCGCGCTCGAGGAACTCGACGACCGCGTCAAGGCGCGCGGCGGCGCGGCCACGCTGGCGCCGATGGACATCACGATCCCCGACGCGATGGCCCAGCTCTGCCGGTCTATCCACGACCGCTGGGGTGGGCTCGCGCTCTGGGCGCATACGGCGATCCACGCGCCGCCGCTTTCGCCCGCGCCCTCGATCGACGAACGGGACATGGCCAAGGCGCTCGACGTCAACGTGACCGCCACGGCGCGTCTGATCGCGTATCTGGCGCCGCTTCTGGGCCAGACGGGACAGGCGCTCTTCTTCGACGATCCGCGCGGGGGCGAGAAGTTCTTCGGCGCCTACGGCGCGACCAAGGCCGCGCAGATCGCGCTGGCGCGGTCTTGGGCGGCGGAAAGCGCGCGCACCGGCCCGCGGGTGCACGTGCTGGAACCGCGCCCCATGGCCACGGCGACACGCGCGCGATTTCATCCCGGCGAGCCGCGCGAAGACCTCGCTCCGCGCGAGGAAGAGGCGCGGCGCCTTCTCGCGGGGATCGTCTGAGACGGCCACCGCTTGCCCCCCTTTTTCGCCTCCACTATGGAGGGTGAAACGGGCGGGCAGGGCAGCCGATGCGTATTCTCGTGACAAATGACGACGGCATCAACGCGCCGGGGCTGAAGGTGCTTCAGGCCATCGCGGGCGAGCTTGCGGGCGATGACGGCGAGGTCTGGACGGTCGCGCCCGCGTTCGAGCAGTCGGGCGTCGCGCACAAGATCAGCTATACCCATCCCATGATGATCGCGCGGCTCGGCCCACGCACCTATGCCGCCGAAGGCAGCCCGGCCGACTGCGTGCTCGCGGGGCTTTACGACGTGCTGGAGGGCGAGCGGCCCGACCTCGTGCTCTCCGGCGTCAATCGCGGCAACAATTCTGCCGAGAACGCGCTTTATTCCGGCACGCTCGGCGGCGCGTTAGAGGGCGCGTTGCACGGGCTGCCCGCGATCGCGCTTTCGCAGTACATGGGGCCCGGCAACAACACGCTCGGCAACCCGTTCGAGGCGGCCGCGCGCCACGGCGCGCAAACGGTGCGGCGGATTCTCGCCGCCACGCCCGAGGAAAGCTCCGACTACCGGCTTTTCTACAACGTGAACTTCCCGCCGGTGCCGGCGGCGGAGGTGAAGGGCCTGCGCGTCGCGCCGCTGGGATTCCGGCAGGGCACCGGATTTTCCACCGAACCCCACCATTCGCCGGCGGGACGGCGGTTCTTGTGGATCAAGGGCGGCGACCAGCGCGCCGAAAGCGCCCCGGGCAGCGACGCGGCGGTCAACCTCGAGGGCTATGTCTCGGTCACGCCCATGCGCGCGGATCTCACGGCGCATGACGTGCTCGACGCGGTGGCCCGCGCCTTATGACAGACACCGCCGAACGCAAGATGCAGTTCCTTTTCGCCTTGCGTTCCAAAGGGGTGACGGACAAGCGCGTGCTTTCGGCGATGGAGCGGATCGACCGGGGCGCCTTCGTGCGCCACTACTTCCTCGACCGCGCCTACGAGGACACGCCGCTGCCCATCGCCTGCGGACAGACGATCAGCCAGCCTTCGGTCGTCGGGCTGATGACCCAGGCGCTCAAAGTGCAGCCGCGCGACACGGTGCTCGAGGTGGGGACCGGCTCCGGCTACCAGGCCGCGATCCTGAGCCAGCTCGCCCGCCGGGTCTACACCGTGGACCGGCACGCCCGGCTGGTACGCGAGGCGCAGGCGCTCTTTTCGGAGCTCGACATGGCCAACATCACGGTCTTCGCTGCCGATGGCAGCCACGGCCTGCCCGACCAGGCGCCCTTCGACCGTATCCTCGTGACCGCCGCCGCGGAGGACCCTCCAGGCCCGCTCTTGGCGCAATTGAAGATCGGCGGTATCATGGTGTTGCCCGTCGGCCAGTCGGACGCCGTGCAGCACCTGATCCGCGTCACGCGGACGGATAACGGGTTCGACTACGACGAGTTGCGACCTGTGCGGTTCGTTCCCCTGGTAGAGGGGCTCGGCCGTGACGGATGAGCATCGGACCGGCCCCGCGCGGGGTCGCGCAAACCGGACCGACGCCCCGGCCACAAGGGGCGCGAGATTGAGGACATCGAGATGACCCGCCCCGACATGCCCAGCCTTCTGCGCGCCATTCTCGCCGGCACGGCGCTCGCCGCGCTCGCCGCCTGCGACGAGACGATGGACCTCGACCTCGACCTTCGCGGCGGCAGCTTCGACACCTCCGACGCCGTCCGCAACGGCACGGGCCAAAGGCCCGCGCCCGATCAGCGGGGTATCATCTCCTACCCGAACTACCAGGTCGCGGTGGCGCGGCGCGGCGACACTGTGGCCGACGTGGCCGCGCGGGCCGGCCTGGGCGCGACCGAACTGGCCCGCTACAACGGCGTGACGCCGCAGACACGGCTGCGCGCGGGCGAGGTGATGGCCCTGCCCGGCCGCGTGGCCGCGACCGGCCCGCAGGACGGTCCGATCATCCGCTCCGGCCAGGTGGACGTGGCAAGCGTCGCGGGCGAGGCGATCGACAGCGCGGGTCCGAACACGGTGCGGACCACGCCCCTCGCCCCCGCGGCCGGCCCGGAACCGGTCCGCCACCGGGTCGAGCGCGGCGAAACCGCCTACACCATCGCCCGGCTCTACGGCGTCTCGGTGCGCGCGCTTGCGGAATGGAACGGGCTCGGCCCCGACTTCTCCGTGCGGCAGGGCCAGTATCTGCTGATCCCGGTGGCGCGCGAGGCCGCGCAGGGGACCTCGCGCACCGCTGCGGCGACCCCGCCGCCCGGCAGCGGCTCGCCCACGCCGACGCCGCCCAGCGCGACCCGCCCGCTGCCCGAGGAAGACGCCGCGCCGGCCGCCCGCCCTCAGACCGCGGCGCAACGGGAGCCGGTGCAGGATCTCGGGCGGGAAACGCAATCCACTGACACGGCGCGCATGGTGTTCCCCGTGGACGGCCCGATCATCCGCGAGTACGCGCGCGGGCGGAACAACGGGATCGCCATCGGCGCGGACCCCGGCACGCCGGTGCGCGCGGCCGCCGCAGGCGAGGTGGCGGCCGTCACCTCGAACACTGACGAGGTGTCCATCGTGGTGGTCAAGCACCCCGACAACCTGCTCACCGTCTACGTCAACCTTGACGACATCAGCGTGACGAAGGGCGCCCGGGTAAGCCGCGGCCAGACCATCGCGCGCGTCGCGGGCGGCGATCCGTCCTTCCTGCATTTCGAGGTGACCCGCGGGACCGAACGCGTGGACCCGATGCCCTACCTGACGCCGTGACGGCGGCGCTCCGCCCGATTTATCAGGAAGTTGAGCGCCACCGCGGTGAGCAGCGCCGCGGGAAGCCCGAAGACGGCCCACAGGATCGCGAGCAGCAGAAGCAGATTGACGAAAAAAAGGACCAGGCAGGTGCCCGTGTAGTCCTCCACCCGGCCGACAGGCTTTCCTCGCATCGCGTTTCTCCGCGCTCTCCCGGATCCGACCATAGCATAGCGCGCAAGCGTCAAGAGTCCGTAACCTGTTGGACGCAAGGCGGCTGGCCGGGTTTCGCCAAGGGCGCGTGCGCCTATATTGGTACATAGGATTCGAGGAGATGCCGCGATGACCGATGCATCCAGACGCCGCGTGCTTCGCGTCTCGGGCCCGGGGGCACGCGACTTCCTGCAAGGGCTCGTGACGAACGACGTGGAAAAGCTCGACGCGGGGGCGGTCTATGCCGCCATGCTCACGCCGCAAGGCAAGTACATCGCCGACTTCTTCCTGGTGGCGGACGGCGATGCGGTTCTGGTCGACGTCGCGGACTTCCAGGCCGACGATCTCGTGAAGCGCCTGAGGCTTTACAAGCTGCGCGCCCCGGTCGAGATCGAGGCGACGGAACTTCGGATCCGGCGCGGCACGGGCGACCCGGCGCCAGACGGCGCGGTCGCGGACCCGCGTCATCCCGCGCTCGGCTGGCGGCTCTACGGCGCGGAAGAGGGCGACGACGGCACCGACTGGGATGCGGTCCGGGTCGCGCATTGCATCCCGGAAGCAGGCAGCGAACTAACGCCGGACAGCTTCATCCTTGAGGCCGGATTCGAGCGCCTGAACGGCGTGGATTTCCGCAAGGGGTGCTATGTCGGGCAGGAGGTCACGGCGCGCATGCACCACAAGACCGAGCTTCGAAAGGGGCTGGCGACTGTCGAGCTGGAAGGTCCGGCCGAGCCTGGCGCCCGGATCGAAAGCGACGGCAAGGCCGCGGGCACGATCCACACGCGCGCGGGCGACCGGGCCATCGCCTATCTGCGCCTCGACCGCGTCGGCCCCGAGATGTCCGCAGGTCAGGCACGAGTGCGCCTCGCAGGCGAGGCGGCGCGCCCGGCCTAGAGACTCTTGAGGAAGATCGGCGTCGCCTTGTCGGGCCGCGCTGTCACGCGCGCTCGGAGTATTCCATCGTCTCGGTGTTCACGACGATCTTCTCGTCCGGGCCCACGAAGGGAGGCACGCTGATGCGCACGCCATTGTCGAGCAGCGCCGGCTTGAAGGAGTTCGCCGCGGTCTGACCCTTCACCACCGGCTCCGTCTCGGCGACGGTGCAGGTCACCTTCTGCGGCAGAGTCGCGTTCAGCGCCTCGTTCTCGTAATACTCGATCTGGA
Source organism: Rhodosalinus sp. K401 (assembly GCF_041365735.1). Taxonomy (NCBI): domain Bacteria; kingdom Pseudomonadati; phylum Pseudomonadota; class Alphaproteobacteria; order Rhodobacterales; family Paracoccaceae; genus Rhodosalinus; species Rhodosalinus sp. K401. Next base: position 86,237 of record NZ_JBGFSI010000010.1, read on the forward strand.
TCGTCATGCCGTCCTGAAGAAACGGCCGCCGGTCGCCGAGGATCTCGGCGGGCAGCTCGATCTGCTCGAAGCTGTCGGTGTCCATGAACACCAGCATCCCGTCCGTTTCGTAGAGGAACTGCTGGTCGCGCTGCTCCAGCCGCACGCGCTCGACCTTGTCGGCGGAGCGGAAGCGTTCGTTGAGCTTCGAGCCGTTGCGCAGGTTGCGCATCTCGACCTGGGCGAAGGCACCGCCCTTGCCGGGCTTCACATGATCGACCTTGACCGCGACCCACAGGCCGCCGTTGTGTTCCAGGACGTTGCCGGGGCGGATCTCGTTGCCGTTGATCTTGGGCATTCGAAGCGGCCTTCACGCAGACTTGCAGAAATGACGCCGGCACCTATATCTCGCGCATCGCGCAGTGGCAACCCGGCTCATTTCGTGTGAACCTGGTCATGACTTATGCTCCAAACGCATGATAGACATGCATCTCAGCGGTATCCGAATCGCGTGAATTCCGCCATAAGGGCCCTCACGCCCGAAAATGCAAGAGCAAGAACAAGGACAACGAGATGAAGGATTTCGTTGACGGAACGGCGTTCAACGAGGAGCAGGGCAATCGCGCCCGCAAGCTGTTCGCCGCCGTCGTACTCGCCGCTTTGGATGATGCCATCGCGGACGACAAGAAATATGGAAACGGCCCCGAGCAGATCGCCCGGTGGGCGCGCTCGCGCGACGGTCGCGAAGTGCTGAGCTGTGCCGGCATCGACCCGAATGAACGTGTCGTGAATGGCCTTATGGATTTCGTGGCGCGGGGCGTGCGCACCTCCGTCGCGCTGTCGCGCGAGGAAAGCGAGCGGCGCCACGCGGCCGAGCAGGCGGAGGCCGCCTGACCTCGGCTGCCGCGGGCCAGACTGTCCGAACCGGAAAGCGCGCCCCCTTATCGGGGCGCGCTTTTCCGTTGTGGCCTTGCGAGGGTCAGTCGAGGTCCTGCGCGGTAAGCGCCCTGTGGATTTCGCGGCGCACGAGCTTGCGGACGTTGCGGGTGATGCGCTCACCCAGTGCGCCCTGCAATTCCTCGCGCACGATCTGCGCGACCAGGTCGCGCAACGCGTCCTCGTCGATAGGGCCAAGGCCGTCCGACGCGAAATCATAGCTTTCGGGGGCACGCTCTTCGTCCTCCCCGGCCCGGGGTTGGGCGCCGGTCCCGGTCTCGCGCGCGTCGTCCCGCGTCTCGCCGGCAGGCGCGGCGGCGGGCATTCCGACGACCGGCGTGACCATGTGCCAGGCGCTCTCCCGGGCATCGCTGTCGGCTTCGGCCGCCTCCGGCGCGGGCTCCGCAACGCCGGGCGACGGTTCCACGGCCATCCTGCCGTCATGCGCCGCCGCATCGGCCCGCTCGCGCGCGGGCGCGATCCCTGCGACCGGCGAAACGACCGTCCAGCCGGGGTCCGAGGCCGAGTGCCCCGACGGGCCGGCATCCTCGGCGGCCGCGGCCGCCGGCACGGGCCCGGCCGGGCCGTCTTCCCCGGATCGCGCGGAAGATCCTGCCCCGCCTTGCGACGCCGCCTCGCTGTCGTCCCGGCCCCCGGGGCCGCGGCTCAGCAATGCCTCGAGCTCGGCGATCTTCTGCTCCAGCGTGGCGGTGCGCAGCGCGTCTGCCGGCACGGTCTCGCTTCGGCCTTTCGGCGTCTCCTCCCGGGCGGCCGTCTCGCTGTCCTGCCATGCCTCGGCCTCGTCCACGCCACCGGCATCCCGGGCCGGGTCGACGGGACGTTCCGCGGACGGTTCCAACCTCGGTCGGCCCGCGTCGTCCGCGGCGTCTCCGGCCGGGTCGCGCGCCCCCGCCGGCGCCATCGCGGACGTGGGCGTGGGCATGGGCGTGGGCGTGGGCGTGTTGAAAATGATCTCGTCCACGCGGTCGCTCCAGCCCCGCATCACGGTCCAGCCATCGTCCTGCGCCGCCTCGACTTCGCCTGACCGGGGTGCGGCCCCCTCGTCGAAGCTTTCGCCGCCCGCATCTGGGGCGTGGCCCGCGGCGGGCGCGGCGTCGGATGGCGTCGCGTGATCCCGCGGCCCGTCCTCGGCGTCGGGCTCCGGCATGTCCTGCGCCGCGTCCCCGTTCCCCGGCAAGGCGTCCTCGGCCCGTGCGGCCGGTTCGTTGCGCGTGTCCTCGGGCGGCACGCGGGGCGCCGGCGCATCATCGGCCCCTGTGACGGCGCTGGAGGCCTGCCCCGGCTCGTCCGGCGCGTCCTCAGGCGACGACTCGTCGATGCGCAAGGCCGGGGTCAGCACCAGTCTGCCCCCGCCGGCCGGCGGCCGGCGCCGTTCCGCGCGGCCGTCCTCGGACACGAGCCGACGGATGGAGGCGAGCACGTCGTCGATATCGGGCTTGGAAACCGGGTCTGACATTCGGGATGGGTTACCGATCTGCTCTTTGGTGAAAGATTATCCGCCGTGGCGGACCCGCACAACGCATCGCGCGTGGCCTACTCCTTGCCGATGGCCCTGAGAACGCGGTCAAGCTCCCGGCCCTGGCGCGAGACGGCCGCCGGCGCGTCCTTCACGAGGTTGTAGTACTGCGCGGGATCGTAACGTTTTACCGGCAGGTTCAGATCCTCCGCCGTCAGGACGCCGATCGCCGCCAGAAGCTGGTAGGCGGCGGTGTAGAGCTGCGCGTTGGCGGCGATGATGTTGGCCCGCGCGTCCAGCAGATCCTGTTCGGCGTCCAGCACGTCGAGCGTCGTCCGGGCGCCGAGCGTGGCCTCCTCGCGCACGCCCTCGAAGGCGAGCTGGGCGGCGCGGACCTCGCGCTGGCTTGCCTCCAGCGCCGCGCGACGGGACTGGACGCGCGCGAACGCGGTCGCCGCGGTCTGGGCCAGCTGGTCGGAGACCTGAAGCAGAACGGCGCGAGACTCGTCCCGGCGCGCCATGGCCGCCCGGATCTGCGACGTCAGCCGGCCGCCCTGGTAGATCGGCCCCTGGGCGCCGATCGAGACCGACCCGGTGCGGCCATAGGCCTCGCTGTCGACGGTTTCCCGCGCCTGAAGGCCGGCGGTCAGCGAAATGTCGGGATAAAGGCCCGCATCCGCCAGCGCGACGCCAAGCTCGGCCACCGTCACGTTGCGCTGCGCCCGCTTGATGTCGGGGTGGTTGCGCACGGCAAGCCCGCGCGCCTCCTCAAGGCTGGCGGGAAGCCGCGGAAGCGAGTTGGGCGGCGACAGCGCGCCCGGCGGGCGGCGCACGGCGGCGCGGAATTCCTCGATCGCCTCAGTGCGGTTGCCCTCTGCCACGGCGAGGTTCGCCCGCGCCCGGGCCAGACGCGCCTCGGCGAGCGAGACATCGGTCCGCGTGACCTCGCCCACCTCGAACCGATCCTGCGCCGCGCGCAATTCGCGCGAGATCAGGCGCACGTTGTTTTCGCGAAGCGCGATGGTCTCGTTCGCCTCCCGCAGGCCGAAATACGCCTGAACGGCGCGCAGGAGCACGTCCTGTTCCACGCCCAGAAGCGACTGGCGCGTGGCCAGCACCGTCTCTTTCGCGATGTCGACCCGCAGGCGGGATTCGCCGAAATCGTAAAGCAGAAGCTGAAGGTTGACGCCAAGGTCGACCTGCGTGTCGGAGATGCCGGACTCCGAGAACACGCCGCCGATTTCGGATCCCTGCGTGCCGAAGTTGCGACGGAAGTTGGCCTCCCAGTTGATTACCGGGCGCAGCGCCGCGATCGCCGAGGCCACATCCTCGTCCGCGGCGCGCAGAAGCGCGCGGTTCTGGTCGAGCAACCCGCTGTTCTCGTAGGCGCTGGTCAGCGTCGATCCAAGCGTTTCGGCCGCCCCCATGCGGGGCACGATCGCCATGGCCAGCGCCAGCGCGCCGACCGCAGCGCTATGGCGCGCTGTCCTCCACCATCTCTTCATGCCTGCCGTTCCTCATGCTTTTATTGTCTGCGCTCGAGTTCGAATGTCGCGTCAAAGGGTAAAGGCGGCGTGACGCTCGAACCCCGGGATCACGGGGGCGCCCGCGTTGAAGCCGAAGCGCCAGCTCATGGCCCCGTCGAGCCTGTAGCCGATGCGCACCACACCAAGCGCGCCTTCCTGGAAAAGGCAGGCGATCCGGCCGCCGTCCTTCAGCTGGGCGGTGATCGCGTCGGGCAGCGTCTCGACCGCGCCCTCGACCACGATGACGTCGTAGGGGCCGTGTTCCGGCGCGCCTTCGGTGAGCGGTCCGTGATGCACGGCGACGTTGTCGGCGTTCTGGTCCGACAGCAGCGCCTGCGCGTCCTTAGCGCGCGCCGCGTCATCCTCCACGGCGACCACGGCCTCGGCCAGCCGCGCCATGACCGCCGCCGCGTAGCCAAGACCCGCGCCGATGTCGAGGACCAGCTCATCGGGTTGAATATCAAGCAAATCCAGCATCTTGGCGAGCGTCCGCGGCTCCAGCACTACGCGCCCGTCACCCAGATCCACATTCTCGCTGACATAGGCCACCTCGCGCTTCTCACGCGGCACGAAAACTTCGCGCGGGACCTGCTGCATCGCGGCGATGATCGGGAACTTGGTCACGTCCGCGACCCTGATCTGCGTGTCCACCATGTTCGTGCGGCGGGTGGCGAAATCGGTCATTCTGCGCCCTTGGCCTGGGGATCGTTCCAGTCTCTTGCCAGAATCACGGAGGCCGGGCAACGGCCGCCGCAACTATTCCGCGCCAGCTGCGCTCTTGCGGCCGCAGGTGCGATGGGCTATCCGTGCACCGCCACGGCGGCGAGTTGGCGGAGTGGTGACGCAGCGGATTGCAAATCCGTGTACACCGGTTCGATTCCGGTACTCGCCTCCAAATTCCCCCCGGGACCTAGCCCCCATTTCAGATCTCTCCCGCGGCGGCGTCCAGGGTCCGGGCAGCCGTCTCGATATCGGGGCCGAGCGGCCGGTCCGCGCCAAGCGGCGGGATGCGGTCGCGCAGCGCCGCGTGCAGCCGGGCCACGGGCGCGCCGAGGCCGCCGCCGCGCAGGTCGATGGCCTGCGCCGCGACGAGCGCCTCCGCCCCGGCGAGAAGCCGGAACGCGCGCATCTGGTCGCAGAGCTTGCGCGCCGCGAGCGGGGTGAGGCAGGCCATGTCCTCCACGCCCTCCGAAACCGGCGCGGGATCGAGGATCGCGGGCTGGGCGTGGCGCCGGATCTCTGCAAGGAGCGCCGCGGCGGTCTTCTGAAGCGGCACCATCCCCGCCGCGGCCCCGCCTTCCGGCGAGAGATCCCGCGGCAGGCCCGACAGGGCGGGCGACATCATCCGCTGCATGCGCTGCACCGCCCCCTGCCCCGCCATGGACATGGCGAGCGCCACCCCTTCCAGCGCGAGCGCGAGCGCCGGGGCGTGGAAGTTGGGCGTCGAGGCCATGGCGCCGTCGGACAGGACGACGGGGCTGTCGGGGGTGCCGGTGGCCTCGTCCTCCCAGACGGCCACGGCGCGGGCGAGCGCGTCTTCGGCCGCGCCGGTCACCGGCGCCGCCTGGCGGAAGCTCAGCGCCTCCTGGATGCGCCGCGGCGCGTGGGCCGTGCCCGCGAGCCGCTCGCTGAGCCAGGCCGCCGCCTCGGCCTGGCCCGGCGCGGGACGCCGCGCGTTCACCTCCGGGGCGAGGATGGCGCGGTTGGCGTCATGGCCCGCGTAAGACAGCAGAAGCGCGGCCTTCGCCGCGTCGAGCGCCGTGCGCGCCCGCCCGAGGGCATCGGCGGCAAGCGCGACCGAAAGCCCCGCATGGCTTGCGAGCGCGAGCCCGTCCCTGGGCCCGAGCTGCGGGGCGGCGAGCCCGGCCTCGGCGAAGGCGCGCGCCGCGGGCAGGATCTCGCCTGCGCGCCAGACCTCCCCCTCGCCGAGCACGCCCAGCGCCCAGACCGCGAGCTGCGTGAGGTCCGCCGCGCCGATCGAGCCGAACTCGGGCACGACAGGCGAAAGCCCGGCCTCGAGGAGGGCGCAAAGATGATCCGCCATCGGCGGCGACAGCGCCGCCGGCCCGTTCGCCGCCGAGACGAGCCGCGCGATCGCCACGGCCCGGCCGGTCGCCTCGGGCAGGGGCGCGCCCGCGGCCACGGCGCGGCCCAGGACGAAGCGGCGCTGGAAGGCAGGGATGTCCTCGGCCGGGATGCGCTCGGCGAGCTTGGCGCCGAGGCCGGTGTTCATGCCGTAGACGGGATCGGGGCCAGCCGCGCGGGCCTCCACGATGGCGAGCGCGGCCGACATCCTTTCCCGCGCCGCCGGAGACAGCCGGACGGGCCCGCCGCCCGCGACCAGGCCCGCGAAGGCGGCGAGCGTGACGCGCCCCTCTCCGATCGGCGCCGCCGTCATGCGAAGCGCAGCCGCTGGCCCACACCCATGGCGCGCGCCTTTTCCAGCATGGCGTGGCCCAGCGCGATGTCGGAGAGCGAGAGGCCCCGATGCCAGAAGAGGATCGTCTCGTCCGGCCTCTCCCGCCCGGGCTTCCGCCCGGCGACGATCTCGCCCAGTTCGGCGTGGAGGGTCTCCGCCGTGAGCTTGCCCTGGTCCACATGATCGCGGAGCGCGCCGAAGATGCCGTGGGCCTGCCCCCAGTCGTCCATCACCACCTTGTCCATGATGTCGGTGAGCGTGATCTCCACCGCCGACATGGTGCCGTAAGGCACGACGAGCGCGCCCTTTTTCACCCATTCGGTACGGAAAAGCGGCGTGGGCTCGGAGAGCCGGGAGGCCTCCACCACGATGTCGGCGCCCTCGAGGCAGCTCCGCCAGTCCTCGGTGACGGTGATCTTCCGTCCCAGATCGACCTCGAGCCGCGCCGCGAAGGCCTCGCGGCTTTCGGGGCGGCGGGAGTGGACGCGCACCTCCTCGAAATCGAAGAGATGGCAGAGAAGCCGGACGTTCCAGTAGGCGGTGCCCCGCGCGCCGACATGGCCGAGCACCCTGGGCTTCTCGGGCCCGAGATACTTCGCGCCGAGCGCGGTGACGGCCCCCGTGCGCATCTCGGTGATCCCGGTCGCGTCCACCAGCGCCTTGGGCGCGCCCATCCGCGGGTCGTAGAGCGTGAGAAGGCCGTATTCGCTGGGCCGGCCCGCCTTGTAGTTGTCGACGAAATCGCCCACCACCTTGACGCCCGCGCTGTCCACCTGCCCGCCGATCCAGCCGCGCAGCACGTTGAAATGCCCCTCGGCGCCCGCGCGCGGCCGGATATGGGTGCGGGGCTCGATCTCGGTGGCGCCTTCCCCCTGCATCCGCAGCCCCATCTCCACCGCCGCGAGGATCTCCTCGTCGGCGAGGCCGAGCGCCTCCACGTCGAAGCGGTTGAGATAGTCCATGTAGACGGGCGGGCTCATCGAGCGTCTCCTTTCAGCATGTCGCGGGTCGCGGGACAGTCCTCGCCCGCGTGGAAGGTCTCGAGCAGGGCGCGGAACGGCGCGGGATCCTCCGCCGCCATGGCGAAGAGCGTGGCCGAGGAGCGGAGCTTCAGCGCGTCCACCGCGCCCAGCACCTCTTCCGGCGCGCGGCCGGCGTTCGCCTGCATCGCCGCGGCCGCCTCCAGAAGCCGCGGGCCGAGCACGGGGTCGGCGAGATAGGCGCGCGCCTCGTCCAGGCCGGCGATCCCGAAGCGACGCGCGGTCTCCGACCGGCCGAGCCCGCGGAGTTGCGGGAAGACGAACCACATCCAGTGCGTCGCCTTGCGGCCCGCACGGAGCTCTTCCAGCGGCGCGGGCCAGATCCTGTCCTGCGCCTCGCGGAACCGCGCGAGGCTCATTTCAGGATGCCGGGCAGGTCGAGGCCGTGCTCCCGCGCGCAGTCCAGCGCCTCCTCGTAGCCCGCGTCCGCGTGGCGCATCACGCCCGTCGCCGGGTCGTTCCAGAGCACGCGCCCGATCCGGCGCGCGGCCTCTTCCGTGCCGTCGCAGCAGATCACCATGCCGGAATGCTGGGAAAAGCCCATGCCCACGCCGCCGCCGTGATGGAGGCTGACCCAGGTGGCGCCGCTCGCCGTGTTGAGAAGCGCGTTGAGAAGCGGCCAGTCAGACACGGCGTCCGAGCCGTCCCGCATCGCCTCGGTCTCGCGGTTGGGGCTCGCCACCGAGCCGCTGTCGAGATGATCGCGCCCGATCACGATGGGCGCCTTCAGCTCGCCGCGCGCGACCATCTCGTTGAAGGCGAGGCCGAGCTTGTGGCGCTGGCCGAGGCCCACCCAGCAGATCCGCGCGGGCAGGCCCTGGAAGGAGATGCGCTCCCGCGCCATGTCGAGCCAGTTGTGCAGGTGCGGGTCGTCGATCAGCTCCTTCACCTTGGCGTCGGTGCGGTAGATGTCCTCCGGGTCGCCCGAGAGAGCGCACCAGCGGAACGGCCCGACGCCCCGGCAGAAGAGCGGGCGGATGTAGGCCGGCACGAAGCCCGGGAAGGCGAAGGCGTTCTCCAGCCCCTCCTCCCGCGCCACCTGGCGGATGTTGTTGCCGTAATCCAGCGTCGGCACGCCGCGGTTCCAGAACGCCACCATGGCGGCGACGTGGTTGCGCATGGAGGCGCGCGCCGCGGCCTCCACCGCGGCAGGATCGGTCTCCTGTTTCGCGCGCCATTCCGCCACGCTCCATCCCTGGGGCAGGTAACCGTGCAGCGGGTCGTGCGCCGAGGTCTGGTCGGTCACGATGTCGGGGCGCACGTCCCGGCGCGCGAGCTCGGTGAAGACGTCGGCCGCATTGCCGATGAGCGCGACGGACTTCGCCTCCCCGGCCGCGGTCCAGCGCGCGATCATCGCGAGCGCCTCGTCCAGATCATGCGTCTTTTCGTCGACGTAGCGGGTGCGGAGCCGGAAATCGGCGCGGGCCTCGTCGCATTCCACTGCGAGGCAGCAGGCCCCGGCCATCACCGCGGCGAGCGGCTGCGCGCCGCCCATGCCCCCGAGCCCGCCGGTGAGGATCCAGCGGCCCGTCAGGTCGCCGCCGTAATGCTGGCGCCCGGCCTCGGCGAAGGTCTCGTAGGTGCCCTGCACGATGCCCTGCGTGCCGATGTAGATCCAGGAGCCCGCGGTCATCTGGCCATACATGGCGAGCCCCTTGCGATCGAGCTCGTTGAAATGCGCCCATGTCGCCCAGTGGGGCACGAGGTTCGAGTTGGCGATGAGCACGCGGGGCGCGTCCCGGTGCGTCGGGAAGACGCCCACCGGCTTGCCCGACTGCACCAGCAGCGTCTCGTCCTCGCCGAGCCGCTTCAGCGTGGCCACGATCGCGTCGAAATCCTCCCAGGTGCGGGCCGCACGGCCGATGCCGCCATAGACGACGAGCTCGTGCGGGTTCTCGGCCACGTCCGGGTGCAGGTTGTTCATCAGCATCCTGAGCGGCGCCTCGGTCTGCCAGCTCCTCGCGCGGATCTCGGGTCCGGTGTCGGGATAGATGTCGCGGATGTTGTGGCGGGGATCGGTCATCGGCAGTCTCCTGATCGGGCGTCGCCGCCCGGAAGGTTATCCACAGCTGTTCCAGCTTGAGGCGATTTCGCAGCCGAGGGCGGCAATTCGCTGGAAAAGGGAGAAAAAGATCGGAGCGATCGGCGCTTCCGTCCGGACCTGTCCACAGCGCCCCGCCTCATCTCAGCGCGGCTCCCGCCGCCAGCCGCTCGAGCGCCTCGAGCACGCGCGCCAGATGGCCGCGCAGCCGCCCCGCGCGATCGGCCCGCCAGGTCCAGGGCGGCGCCTCCTCCATGTAGGTGGACTGCGCGAGCTCCATCTGGATGGCGTGAACACCCGTCTCCGGGCGGCCGTAATGCCGGGTGGTCCAGCCGCCCTTGAAACGCCCGTTGACCACCGTGCTGTAGCCCGGCGCCGCGTCGCAGACCTCGCGCACGATCTCCTCCACCACCGTCGCGCAGCTCCGCCCGTCATCGGTGCCGATGTTGAAATCCGGCAGCACGCCCGCGAAGAGGAAGGGCGCCGTCGAACGGATGGAGTGGCAGTCGTAGAGAATCGCCACGCCGTGGCGCTCCCGCACCCGCGCGATCTCGGCCGCGAGCGCCTCGTGATAGGGCGCGTGGTAGGCGTCGCGCAGGCGCGCCACCTCCTCCGCGTCGGGCTCCGCGCCGTCCTGCCAGATCGGCGCCCCGTCGAAATCGGTGAGCGGGACGAGCCCGGTGGTGTTCTGCCCCGGGTAGAGGCTCGCCCCGTCGGGGGCGCGGTTCACGTCGATGGCGTAGCGGTGGATCGTGGTGCGCACCTTGCTCGCCATGGGCGCGAGCCCCGAGTAGAGCCGGTGCACGTGCCAGTCCGTATCGGCGAGCGCCCGGCCCCGGTCGTTGAGCCGCGCGGCCACCTCCGCGGGCAGGTCCGTTCCGGTGTGGGGCAGCCCCAGCACCAGCGGCCCGTCCCCTTGCACGACCTCGATCATCGGAAACCCTCCAGCCCCGCCGCCGCCACCAGCGCGCCCTCACGGACGAGCGCGGCGGCGGTCTCGATGTCGGGGGCCATGTAACGATCCTCGGCGAGCGGGGGCACGTCCTGCCGGAGCCGCGCGAGCACCTCGCGAAGCCGCGCCGAGCTGCGGAGCGGTGCGCGCGCCTCGATCCCCTGCGCGGCGCAGAGCGCCTCGACGCCTTGGATGACGGAGAGGTTCTGCACCATGCGAAAGAGCCGCCACGCGCCGTGGGCGGCCATGCTCACGTGATCCTCCTGGTTGGCGGAGGTGGGCGTCGAATCCGTCACGCAGGGGGTGGCGAGGTGCTTGTTCTCGCTCATCAGCGCGGCGGTGGTGACCTCCGCGATCATGAACCCCGAGTTCAGCCCCGGATCGGGCGTGAGGAAGGGCGGCAGGTCGAAGGACAGCGCCGGGTCCACCATGAGCGCCACGCGGCGCTGCGAGATGCTGCCGAGTTCGGCGAGGGCGAGCGCGATCTGGTCGGCGGCGAAGCCCACGGGTTCCGCGTGGAAGTTCCCGCCAGAGACGATGCGGCCCTCTTCCACCAGCACGAGCGGGTTGTCGGTGACCGCGTTGGCCTCGATCTCGAGCGTGCGCGCGGCCGTGTGCAGCACGTCGAGCGCCGCGCCCGCCACCTGCGGCTGGCAGCGGATGCAGTAGGGATCCTGCACGCGCGGGTCGCCCTCGCGGTGGCTCTCGCGGATCTCGCTGCCCTCCATCAGGCGGCGCATGGCGCAGGCCACGTCGATCTGGCCGACGTGCCCGCGCAGCCTGTGGATCTCCGCCACCAGCGGCGCCGTGGAGCCCATGATCGCATCGGTGGAAAGCGCCGCGATTACGGCGGAGTTTTCCACCGCGCGGAACGCGTCGAAGAGCGCGGCGAGGGCGCAGGCCGTGGAAAACTGCGTGCCGTTGATGAGGGCGAGCCCCTCCTTCGGGCCGAGCGCCACCGGCGCGAGACCCGCCGCCGCCAGCGCGTCCGCGCCCGCCATCTCGCGGCCCTGGTGCCAGGCGCGGCCCTCGCCGATCATCACGGCGGTCATGTGCGCAAGCGGCGCGAGATCGCCCGACGCGCCGACGGAGCCCTGGTGCGGCACCACCGGCGTGACGCCCCGCGCGAGCATCCCTTCAAGAAGCGCGCAGATCTCCCAGCGCACGCCCGATGCGCCCCGGCCGAGCGACATGAGCTTGAGCGCCATCATCAGACGCGCCAGCGCCTCGGGCATCGGCGCCCCCACGCCGGCGCAATGCGACAGGATCAGGTTGCGCTGAAGCTGCGCGGTGTCCCCGGCCGCGATCTTCCGGCTGGCGAGCTTGCCGAAGCCGGTGTTCACGCCGTAGACCGGCGCCTCTCCCGACGTGGCCCGGGCCACGAGCTCTGCCGCCGCCTCCACCGGCCCGCGCGCCGCCGGGTCGAGCCGCGGCGCCTCGCCCTCGCGCCAGAGCCGCTCCAGATCGGCCAGGGGCACGGCGCCGGGCGAAAGGATCATGTGCGCCCCCCCACGATCCGGCGGTGGAGCGGGTTGAACCCGATGCGATAGGCGAGTTCGGCCGGGCGCGCCACGTCCCAGACGCAGAGATCGGCCCGGAGGCCCGCCGCGATGCGCCCCCGATCGGCAAGGCCGAGCGCGCGGGCCGCGTGAACGGTGACGCCGCGCAACGCCTCCTCCGGCGTCATCCGGAAGAGCGTGCACCCCATGTTGAGCGCCAGAAGCAGCGAGGTGAGCGGCGAGGAGCCGGGATTGCAATCGGTGGCGAGCGCCATCGGCACGCGGTGGGAGCGGAAGGCGCCCAGAGGCGGAAGCCGGGTTTCGCCCAGCGTGTAGAAGGCCCCCGGCAGCAGCACCGCGACCGTGCCGGCGCGCGCCATCTCGGCGGCGTCCTCCCAGGTCGCGTATTCCAGGTGGTCGGCCGAAAGCGCGCCCCGCGACGCGGCGAGCCGCACCCCGCCCATCCAGGACAGCTGCTCGGCATGGAGCTTCACCGGCAGTCCCAGCTCGGCGGCGAGATCGAAGACGCGCGCGATCTGCGCCGTGTCAAAGGCGATGCTTTCGCAGAACCCGTCCACCGCGTCGGCGAGCCCCTCCTCCGCCGCCCGGCGCAGCGCGGGCAGGCAGACCTCGTCGATGTAGCTGTCGGCGCGGCCCGCCTGCTCGGGCGGGACGGCGTGCGCACCCAGAAAGCTCGTGCGCACGGTGACGTTTCGCGCCTCGCCCAGCCGGCGGGCCGCGCGCAGCATGCGCAGCTCGGTCTCCGCGTCGAGGCCATAGCCCGATTTCACCTCCACCGTGGTGACGCCCTCGGCGATGAGCGCGTCGAGACGGCGAAGCGCACCGGATACCAGCGCCTCCTCGTCCGCCTTGCGGGTCTCGGTGACGGTCGAGACGATGCCGCCACCGGCGCGGGCGATCTCCTCGTAGCTCGCGCCTTCGAGGCGCATCTCGAACTCCCCCGCGCGGTCGCCGCCGTGGACGAGATGCGTGTGGCAATCGATCAGGCCCGGCGTCACGAGACGCCCTTCCAGCCGCTCCGCCGGCCAGCCGTCGAAGGGCGAGGGCAACGCGTCGGCCGGCCCCGCCCAGGCGATGCGATCGCCTTCGACAGCCACCGCGGCCTTCGGCACCAGGCCGTAGGGCGCGGACGCGTTCATCGTCGCGAGGACGGCATCGGTGAGGACGTAGGCGGACATTGAACCCTCGTGAAATCGGGTTTATCGATTTTATGTCTGCACATATTAACCCCGTCAAGAGGCCCCGATGACGATCATCCACGCAGCGCAGGCGCTCCTGCCCGAGGGCTGGGCCAGCGAGATCCGCGTCGCCATCGCACCCGACGGGCGGCTCGCCGAAGCGCCGGCCGGCGCCGCGCCCGATCACCGCACGGGGCTCTTGCTGCCCGCGCCGGGCAACCTGCATTCCCACGCCTTCCAGCGCGCGATGGCCGGCCTGGCCGAGCGGCGCGGCGGCTCGGGGCAGGACAGTTTCTGGACCTGGCGGCAGCTGATGTACCGCTTTCTCGAAGCGCTCGGCCCCGACGAGGTGGAAGCCATCGCTGCGCAGGTGCAGATGGAGATGCTGGAGGCGGGTTTCGCCGCCGTGGGCGAGTTTCATTACCTGCACCATCAGCCGGGAGGCGCCCCCTACCCCCGACTCTCGGAACTCTCCGACCGGATCGTCGCCGCGGCTGCGGAAACCGGGATCGGCCTCACACTTCTGCCGGTGCTCTACAGCCAGGGCGGCTGCGACGGGCGTCCCCTAGGGGACGGGCAGCGCCGCTTCGGCAACGACACCGACCGCTTCTCCCGGCTGGTGGAGGGCGCGGCCGGGGCCATGACGACGCTGGGGCCGGATGCCGTGCTTGGCCTTGCCCCGCATTCGCTCCGCGCCGTCTCTCAGGACGCGCTGGCGCAGATCGCCGAAGTGGGGCTGGGGCCCCTGCACATGCACCTCGCCGAGCAGGAGGGCGAGGTGAGCGAGGCCATGTCGGCGCTCGGGGCGCGGCCCGTCGAGTGGCTTCTGGACAACGCGGAGGTGGATGCGCGGTGGTGCCTGATCCACTGCACCCAGATGCGCCCGCACGAAACCGCCAGGTTGGCGCGCACCGGCGCCGTCGCGGGGCTCTGTCCCGTGACGGAGGCCAATCTCGGCGACGGCATCTTCGACGGGGCGGGCTGGCGCGCCGCGGGGGGCCGGTTTGGCGTCGGCTCCGATTCCAACCTGCGGATCTCGCTCTCGGGAGAGCTTTCGGCGCTCGAATATTCCCAGCGGTTGCGGGATCGCGCCCGCGCCGTGCTGGCCGATCCCGGCCAGTCCACGGGTCGCCAGCTTCTGGAGGCCGCCGCGACCGGCGCCGCGCAGGCGCTCGGGCGGGGGCGCGGCGCGATCGCGCCCGGCGAATGGGCCGACCTCGTGGCGCTCGACACCGAGGCCACCGCCCTCGTTGGACGGAACGGCGACACCGCGCTCGACACATGGATCTTCGCCGCCGGCGACGGGCTGGTGCGCGACGTCTGGTCGGCAGGCCGCCACGTGGTCCGCGACGGCGCCCACGTGGCGCGGAGCCGGATCGAGGCGCGGTTCCGCGAGGCGATGGTCCGGCTCGGGGATGCGCTATGACGACCGGGCGGCGCCCGGCATGGCGCGCGGTGCACGACGAGGCCCTGCGCCGCATCCAGACCCGGGAGTGGCAGCCCGGAGAGCTGATCCCGAGCGAGGTGGCGCTCGCGCGCGAGTTGGGCCATGCCCGCGCCACGGTGAACCGCGCACTCCGCGCGCTGGCCGAGCAGGGGCTGCTGGAGCGGCGCCGCCGCGCCGGCACACGCGTTGCCGAGGCGCCGCAGCGCCGGGCCCTTCTGTCGGTTCCGATCGTCCGCGAGGAGGTCGAGGAACGCGGCGCGCGCTACGCCCACGCGCTGATCGCGCGCGGGGCCGCGCCCGTGCCCGAGGCTCCACGCCTCGCGCTGGGGCTCGCCCCCGGCGCCCGCGCCGAGCGGGTTCGCGCGCTCCACCTCGCCGACGGGCGGCCCTACGCCTGGGAGGACCGCTGGGTGAACCTCGCCGCCGCGCCGGACTTCGCCGCCGCGCCGCTCGACGAGATCAGCGCGAACGAGTGGCTGGTGCGCCACGCGCCGTTCGATCGCGGCACGCTCGACTACGCCGCCGAGCCCGCCAGCGCCGATGCCGCCGCTCATCTGGGCTGCGCGCCCGGAACGCCCGTGATGGTGCTGGAGCGCGCCACCCAGGGTCCGGACGCGCCAGTCACCTGGGTGCGGCTGGCCTACGCGCCAGGCTACCGGCTGCGCATGAAGATCTGAGCCGGGCGCCTCAAAACGGGTGCTCGCGCCCGTCCCAGGTCAGGAAACGTCCGGTCGTGGCGACGCTCAATTCGCCGAATCTCTCGATCAGGCCGCGGGCGGCGTCCTCGACACCGATCTCGGCCCTCGCGCCGCCCATGTCGGTGCGCACCCAGCCGGGGTGGTAGATGCCCACCGCGATCCCGAGCGGCGCGAGATCCGTGGCCAGGTTGCGCCCCAGGTTCACCGCCGCGGCCTTCGAGGCGCGGTAGATGTAGCTGCCGCCCGGCGCGCGCGTGGAACTGCCCATCTGGCTGGAGATCACGGCGATCCGCGGCGCGTCAGAGATCTGGAGATTGGGCAGGAGCGCCTGGGCGGTGAGGAACACGCCCGTCACGTTCACCGCGAAGGTCTCGGCCCACATCTCGGCCGGGTAGCCGTCGGCGAGGCTCTCGCCCTTGTCGGGGTAGATGCCCGCGTTGCAGACCAGAAGGTCCACCGGCACCGAGTCCAGCCGTGCCGCGAGGGCGCCGACACTCTCGGGATCGCGCACGTCGAGAGGCAGGAACCCGTCGCCCGCGCGCGCGGTGCCAGAGACGGTCCAGCCCGCCGCCCGGAGCCCCGCGTCGAGGGCCGCGCCGATGCCGCGGTTGGCCCCGGTGATCACGGCGTGAGGCGGGCGAGCCATCTCAGTTCGACTTGCGCGTGGGCAGGAAGGGGAGCGGCGCCACGGGCACCCCGTCCTCGACGAGCTTGCGCGCCTCGGCGGGCCGCGCCTGCCCCCGGATCGCGCGTTCCGGCGCATCGCCCGCGTGAATCGCGCGCGCCTCCCGCACGAAGTTCTCTCCCACGTCCTCCGAGTTCGCCTCGACGAAGGCGCGGAGGCGGCGCAGCGCGGGCTCGGCCGGGTGCGCGGGCGCACTCAGCGCGGGCGCAGGGCGCGCGCGTCGCGTCGTTTTGCCGACGCGGGGCGACATCACGTCCTTCTGCACCTTCGTCGATCCGCAGACCGAGCAGCAGACCATGCCCGCGGCCTCGAGCTTGTCGAAGGCGACGGCGGACTGGAACCAGCTGTCGAAGCTGTGATCGTTCGCGCATTTCAGAGTGTAATGGATCATCGCTGCAACTCGCGGAACAGGTCCGGGCAGTAGATAAGGACGCCGTCGCGGCGATCAACTCTCCTTGTCCGCCGGGGGCAGCATGTGCTGCACCGCGGCCACCACCGCCTCGGCGTCCGCGCCGTGCCCCAGCGCCTGCGCCCCCGCCTGCCCGAGCGCCGTCTGCGCGTCCGGCGCGGCAAGGTCCGAAAGCGCCCCGGCCAGCTCCCCGGCGCCGGAGACCCGCCGGCTCGCCCCCGCCTCCGCGATGCGGCCATAGGCGGGCGCGAAATTCTCCAGGTGCGGTCCGTGAAGCAGGGCGCAGCCGAAGGCCGCGGGTTCGTAGGGCGTGTGCCCGCCTTTCGGCACGAGCGATCCGCCGACGAAAACGGTCCCGGCCAGTGCGTACCACAGGTGCATCTCGCCCATCGTGTCGGCAAGCAGCACCTCGGCGCCCGTGACCTCGCCGCGACTGCGCCGGTCGAAGTCGATCCCGGCTTGCGCAAGCAGGGCCGCCACCGCGTCGCCGCGCGCGGGATGGCGGGGCGCGAGGATCAGCCGCAGACCGGGGCGCGCCGCGCGGGCCGCGAGATGGGCGGCGATCACGATGTCCTCCTCGCCTTCGTGGGTGGAGGCCGCAAGCCACGTCCCGGCGCGCGGAAAGGCGGCTTGCAACGCCCCGTCCGCTTCGCCCGGCGGCGGGGTGTAGAGCGCCTTGAGATCCAGCACGGGCCCGGCGGCCGCCTCCGGCAGGCCGAGCGCGCGCAGCCGCTCGAGCGAGCGGGCGTCCTGCGCCGACAGGAAGGAGATATGCCCCAGGACGCGGGGCGCGAGACCCGGAAGGCGCGCCCAGCCCCGCGCCGTCCGCGCGCTCATCCGCGCGCCGAGCACCGCCACGGGCACGCCCGCCGCGCCGCAGGCCGCAAGGCGGTTCGGCCAGAACTCGGACTCCACGACGATGTGCAGCCGCACGTCCCACCGCCGCAGCAGGCGCCGCGCCGCCCCGCGCAGATCGAGGGGCGCGCACTCCGCGGCCACGCCCCAGCCCCGTGCGAGATCGCGGCCCGTCACGCTGTTGGCCGTCACGAACCAGCGAAGATCGGGCCGCGCCCTCCGCAGCCGCGCGACGAGCGGCGCGACCGACGCAAGTTCCCCGTTCGACGCGGCGTGCAGCCAGACCGTGGGCCGCCGGTCGCCGGCCGCGGGCGCGACCCCGAGCCGCGCGCGGAGCGCGGCCAGGTCCTCGCGCCCGCGCAGCGTCCGCACTGCGAAAAGCGCGGCGAGCGGGAACGCCGCGACGGCGAAGATCACGCGGTAGAGCCACATGGCCACGTCCCGTAGTCCCCCGCCCCGGGCCACACAAGCCCGGAGGGTTTCGCTTGCGCCCGCCCGCGCGACTGCCTACACCGCCCGGCGACCTCGACACCGGGTGATGGCCCCATGTCCGTTCTGGTGATGAAATTCGGCGGCACCTCCGTCGCCACGCTCGACCGTATCCGCCGCGCGGCCAAGCGCGTGGGCGTCGAGGTGGCCAAGGGGCACGACGTCATCGTGATCGTCTCGGCCATGGCCGGACGCACCAACGAGCTTGTCGGCTGGGTGAACGAGACCTCGCCGCTCTACGACGCGCGCGAATACGACGCGGTGGTGAGTTCCGGCGAGAACGTGACCGCGGGGCTGATGGCGCTCACGCTCCAGGAGATGGAGATCCCGGCGCGCAGCTGGCAGGGCTGGCAGGTGCCGGTTCTGACCACCTCCGCCCACGGCGCCGCGCGGATCGAGGATATCCCGAGCGGGAACATCTCGCGCCGGTTCGCGCAGGGCATGAAGGTGGCCGTCGTCGCCGGCTTCCAGGGCGTCAGCCCCGAGGGACGCATCACGACGCTGGGCCGGGGCGGAAGCGACACGACCGCGGTGGCCTTCGCCGCCGCCTTCGACGCGGTGCGCTGCGACATCTACACCGACGTGGACGGGGTCTATACCACCGACCCCCGGATCTCGGAGAAGGCGCGCAAGCTCGACCGCATCGCCTTCGAGGAGATGCTGGAACTCGCCTCGCTCGGCGCGAAGGTGCTCCAGACCCGCTCGGTCGAGCTCGCGATGCGCTACAAGGTGAAGCTGCGCGTGCTCTCGAGCTTCGGCGAGCAGTCGGACGAGGCGGGCACGCTGGTGTGCGACGAGGAGGACATCATGGAACAGAACGTGGTCTCGGGCGTCGCCTATTCCCGCGACGAGGCGCAGTTGACGCTGGTCTCGGTCGCCGACCGCCCCGGCATCGCGGCGGCGATCTTCGGCCCGCTTTCCGAGGCGGGCGTGAACGTGGACATGATCGTGCAGAACATCTCCGAGGAGGGGCGCACCGACATGACCTTCTCGCTGCCCACCGAGCAGGTGCTGCGCGCGGAACAGGCGATGATGGCCGCGAAGGAGCGGGGCGAGATCAACTTCCACGACCTCATCGCGAACCAGGCGGTCGCGAAGATCTCCGTCGTCGGGATCGGGATGCGCAGCCAGTCCGGCGTGGCGGCGAAGATGTTCAAGGTGCTGGCCGACGAGGGGATCAACATAAAGGTCATCACCACCTCCGAGATCAAGATCTCCGTGCTGATCGACCGGAAATACACCGAACTCGCCGTGCAGGCGCTGCATGACGCCTTCGAACTCGGGCAGCCGCGCTGATCCCGGGGTCGTCCGGCCGTTCCGCCGCGCCGCGGCACGCGAAGGAAGACGTTTCTTTCCGACCGCGGGTTGTGCTCTAAAGGCGTCCGGACGATGACCGACCGGGGCGAGGAGCGACAGCCAGGCATGCCCGATCGAGGCGAGAGCGAAAGCCGGAAGCTTCTGCGCCGGTTGCGCGAGGCGATGGCCGGCGAGAGCGCGGGCCAGGAACGGCTCGACAGGATCACCACGCTGATCGCCGAATCGATGGGCACCGAGGTCTGCTCCATCTACCTCTTCCGCGACCGCGAGACGCTGGAGCTTTGCGCGACCGAGGGGCTGAAGCCCGAGGCGGTGCACCAGACCCGGCTGCGGCTCGGCGAGGGCCTCGTGGGCCGGGTCGGCCGCTCGGGCCGGATCATCAACACGGAGAACGCCCCCGCCCTGCCGGGCTTCCGCTACATGCCGGAAACGGGCGAAGAGGCCTACACCTCCTTCCTCGGCGTGCCGATCCAGCGGCTGGGCGAGACGCTGGGCGTGCTGGTCGTTCAGTCGCGCGAGCCGCGCGGCTTCACCGCCGACGAGGTCTACGCGCTCGAGGTCGTGGCCATGGTCCTGGCCGAGATGGCGGAGCTCGGCGCCTTCGTGGGCGAAGGCGCGGCGATGACCGCGCGCCACCAGCAGCCGGTCACGCTGCGGGGCACGATCGGACAGGAAGGCGTCGCGATGGGTCACGTGTGGCTGCACGAACCGCGCGTGGTCGTCGCCAACCCCATCGCCGACGATCCCGACCGGGAGGCGGAGCGCCTGCGCGAGGCGGTGGACCGCCTGCGCGTGGGGGTGGACCGGATGCTGGACGGCGCGGCGGGCGGTGACGCCGAGCAGCTTCAGGTGCTCGAGGCCTACCGCATGTTCGCCAACTCGCCCGGCTGGTTGCGGCGGATGGAAGAAAGCGTGGCCAGCGGCCTGTCCGCCGAGGCCGCGGTCGAGAAGGAACAGTCCTCCGCACGGGCGCGCCTCACGCAGGTGAGCGACCATTATCTCCGCGACCGGCTGCACGATCTCGACGACCTGTCGAACCGCCTGCTGCGGCTGCTCACCGGCCAGGGCAAGGAGACCGGGGCGCAGATGCCGGCCGACCCGATCCTGATCGCGCGCAATATCGGGCCCGCGGAGCTTCTGGACTACGGCCGCGCGCTCAGGGGCGTGGTGCTGGAGGAAGGCTCGGTGGGCAGCCACGCCGCCATCGTCGCGCGCGCGCTCGCCATCCCGCTGGTGATCCACGCCGAGCGGATCACCACGGAGGCGCTCAACGGCGATCCGATCGCCGTGGACGGCGAGCAGGGCATCGTGCACCTGCGCCCCGACGACAGCATCGCCGCCGCCTTCCGCGACAAGATCGCGATGCAGGCGGAGGCGCAGGAACGCTACGCCTCGATCCGCGACAAGCCCGCCGAGACGCTTTGCGGCACCACGATCGGGATGCACATGAACGCGGGGCTCATGGCCGACCTGCCCTCGCTCGCGGGGTCGGGCGCCGAGGGCGTGGGGCTTTTCCGGACCGAGCTGCAGTTCCTTCTGCGCAACAAGATGCCGCGCCGGTCGGAGCTCTCGGCGCTTTACGCCCGGATCATGCAGGCGGCGCATGGCAAGCGCGTGGTGTTCCGCACGCTCGACATCGGCTCGGACAAGGTCCTGCCCTACATGACGGCCGTGGACGAACCGAACCCGGCGCTCGGCTGGCGCGCGATCCGCGTGGGCCTCGACAAGCCGGGCGTGCTGCGGATGCAGCTTCAGGCGCTGGTGCGGGCCGCCAATGGCGGGCCGCTTTCGGTGATGTTCCCCTTCATCGCGCAATACGAGGAATATGTCGCGGCGCGCGCCGAGATGGACAAGGCGCTGGAGCGCGAGCGCATCCTGGGGCACCCCCTGCCCTCCTCGCTGGACGTGGGGGCGATGCTCGAGACCCCGAGCCTCGCCTTCGCGCCGCGGCGTTTCTTCGAGGAGGTGGAGTTCCTCTCGATCGGCGGCAACGACCTCAAGCAGTTCTTCTTCGCCGCCGACCGTGAGAACGAGCTGGTGCGGCGGCGCTACGACACGCTGAACGTGAGCTTCCTGACCTTCATCGAGCAGATCGTGCGGCGCTGCGAGGAGACGGGCACGCCGCTTTCCTTCTGCGGCGAGGACGCGGGCCGCCCGGTGGAGGCGCTTTGCCTCGCGGCGATGGGCATCCGGCTCCTGTCCATGCGCCCGGCCTCCATCGGGCCGGTCAAGCACCTCTTGCGCCGCGCGCACCTGGGAGAGGTGCGCACGGTGATCGAGGGGGCACGCGCGCGCGGCGAGCAGTCGGTCCGCGCGGCCGTCATGGAGTATCTGAAACGCTGACGGGAACCCGGGATCAGCGGCGCGCGGCGAAGAAATCGCGCAGGAGCGCCGCGGCCTCCTCCTCGGCGATGCCGGGATAGATCTCCGGCACGTGATGCGCCTGCGGGTGGGTGAAGACGCGCGCCCCATGCGCCACGCCCCCGGACTTCGGGTCAGACGCGCCGTAATAGAGCCGCGCGATACGCGAGAAGGCGATGGCCTGCGCGCACA
Organism: Rhodosalinus sp. K401; assembly: GCF_041365735.1. Taxonomy (NCBI): domain Bacteria; kingdom Pseudomonadati; phylum Pseudomonadota; class Alphaproteobacteria; order Rhodobacterales; family Paracoccaceae; genus Rhodosalinus; species Rhodosalinus sp. K401. Next base: position 107,758 of record NZ_JBGFSI010000010.1, read on the forward strand.
TCGCGCAGGGCTCCAGCGTGACGTAGAGCGCATGGCCCGGCAGCCGTTCGGATTCCGCCGCCGCGCAGGCCGCGCGGAGCGCGAGGATCTCGGCATGGGCGGTCGGATCGCTGAGTTCGCGGGTCCGGTTGCCGGCACGCGCCACCTCCCGGCCCGCCGGGTCCACGACGACGGCGCCCACCGGCACCTCGCCCCGGGCCGCCGCCGCGCGCGCCTCGGCCAGCGCGGTCTCCATGTGCGAACGGAAGGTCATGGCGCCTGATGCCGCCCGCGCGACGCTTGCGCAAGGGTCGCGCGGGGCCTATGCGCGGGGCATGAGCGAGAAGACCCCCGAGGGCGAGCGCATCGCCAAGGTTCTGGCGCGGGCCGGCGTGGCGAGCCGGCGCGAGGCCGAGCGCATGATCGAGGCGGGCCGCGTGGCGGTGAACGGCCGCCGCGTGGAGCGCGCGGCGCTCAACGTCACGCCCGCCGACCGGATCACCGTGGACGGCCGGCCCGTCGGGGCGCCCGAGCCGCCGAGGCTATGGCTTTACCACAAGCCCACCGGTCTGGTGACGACGACCCGCGACGAGCAGGGCCGTCCCACGATCTTCGACGCGCTGCCCGAGGACATGCCCCGCGTCATGAGCATCGGACGGCTCGACCTGACCTCGGAAGGGCTTCTGCTGCTGACCAACGACGGCGCGATCAAGCGCCGGCTCGAGCTGCCCTCGACGGGCTGGACGCGCAAGTACCGGGTCCGCGTGAAGGGCACGCCCGCCGACGAGACGTTCGAGCCGCTGCGGCGCGGCCTGAGCGTGGACGGCGAGCGCTTTCAGCCGATGACCGTCACGCTCGACCGCCAGCAGGGCGCGAACGCGTGGCTGACCGTGGCGATCAAGGAGGGGAGGAACCGCGAGATCCGCCGCGCGATGACGGCCGTGGGCCTGACGGTGAACCGCCTGATCCGCATCTCCTACGGGCCCTTTCAGCTGGGCACGCTGAAGCCGGGCGCGGTGGAGGAGGTGCGCCAGCGCGTCCTGCGCGACCAGCTTGGGCTGGGCGAGACGAAAAGCGCGGCCCAGGGCAAGCCGAAGCTGCGCCGCCATCGCCGGAGCTGAACCGCCGTCACGAGGACGTTACACGCGTCTGCGCAAGCCCGGAAGGGGCGGTTCCGGAACGGGCGGCGCTCCGCCGCCGGGGCTGGCCCCGAAGCCCGCCATGGCCTATCGTGGTGGCGACCCTGACGCAGGAGCACCATGTCGCGACTTGTGCTAATCCTCGTGCTGGTGGCCGTGGTCACGGCCATGGCCGCCATCGCCGTCGCTGTGATCTCCGAGACGGGGGAGCGCACCGGGCGCGCGATGGGGCGCCCCGGCGGGCGGCTCAACGCCGTGCAGCGCATGGCCTATCTGCTTCTCATGGCGGTCATGCTGGGCACCGCCACCGGCCTGCTGGAGGCGGGCTGATGGCGCGGCGCTACGGCGGACGGTTCAGCCCGGAGGCGGGGGCGGAGGAGACGGAGGGCGCGCATCGCCTGTCCACCACCGCGACGGAATTCCGGATCGCGCCCGGCGGGGCCCGCGTCAACCTGCTCTACTTTCCGGCCGCGGTGCTGGCCGTCTTCTCGCTGGGCGGCGGGCCCGAGCGGCTTGCCCTGGGGCTCATCGGCGCGAGCCTCTGGGCGCTGGCGGCCTGGCTGACGCGCGAGGGGCTGCGCGCCGAGGCCGCCTGGCACGACCGCAAGGTCGCCCGCCGCCCGGCGATGCCGCGCAAGCTGTCCGCCTCGCTCCTGGTGGGCATCGGCACGGCGGTCGCCGCGGGCAGCGGCAACGGGGATCTTCCGGGCGCGCTGCTTTACGGCGTGATCGGGGCGGCGTTGCACGTCACGGCCTTCGGCGTCGATCCGCTCACCGACAAGGGAATCGAAGGCGTGGACCGCTTCCAGCAGGATCGCGTGGCCCGCGCCGTGGACGAGGCCGAAAAGCACCTCACGGCGATGCGGGACGCCATCGCCCGGACCGGCGACCGCCAGATCGAGGCGCGGGTGGAGCGGTTTCTCGCCACGGCGCGGAAACTGTTCCGCACGGTCGAGAACGACCCCCGCGACCTGACCTCGGCGCGAAAGTTCCTGTCGGTCTACCTGATGGGCGCGCGGGACGCCTCGGTGAAGTTCGCGGAGGTCTACGCGCGCGGCCGCGACGCGGGGGCGCGCGCCGACTACCTCGCTCTGCTCGACGATCTGGAGCAGAATTTCGCCGCCCGCACGGAGAAGCTGCTGGCCAACGACCACGCCGACATGAGCGTTGAGATCGAGGTGCTGCGCGACCGCCTCAAGCAGGAGGGCCTTCGGGCCGACTACCAACAGGAGTGAGTCCATGCCGATGTCCGAAAACGTCCGCCAGGAGGCGGAAAAGACCCTCTCGCTTGTGGAGGAGATGAACGCCGTGGTGCTGCCCGATCCCGCCGAGACGTCCGAGATCGTCCCCCTGGACGAGGCCGATACCGCCAAGAGCGGCGAGATCCGGCGCCGCATGGACGAGATCGACATCGCCGACACGAACTCGATCGTCTCCTTCGGCTCCGCCGCCCAGGCCGAATTGCAGGAGATCAGCCAGGCCATGCTGGCCGACGTGCGCAACAAGGACGTGGGCCCGGCGGGCGATTCGCTGCGCGACATCGTCACCACGATCCGCGGCTTCTCGGTGTCCGAGCTGGACGTGCGGCGTGAGCGCAGCTTCTGGGAGCGCCTGCTCGGACGCGCGGCCCCGGCCGCGAAGTTCGCGGCGCGCTACGAGGACGTTCAGGGCCAGATCGACCGTATCACCGAGAACCTTCTGCACCACGAGCACCGGCTTCTGAAGGACATCAAGTCGCTCGACATGCTCTACGAGAAGACCCTGGGCTTCTATGACGAGCTCGCGCTCTACATCGCGGCGGGCGAGGCCAAGCTGAAGGACCTCGACGGCAACGACATCCCCGAGAAGGAAAAGGCGGTGGCCGCGGCGCCCGAGGACGATCAGGTGATGAAGGCGCAGGAGCTGCGCGACCTGCGCGCGGCGCGCGACGACCTGGAGCGCCGGGTCCATGACCTGAAGCTCACCCGGCAGGTGACGATGCAGTCGCTGCCCTCCATCCGCCTCGTGCAGGAGAACGACAAGAGCCTCGTCACCAAGATCAATTCCACCCTCGTGAACACCGTGCCGCTGTGGGAAACGCAGCTCGCACAGGCGGTCACGATCCAGCGCTCGGCCGAGGCCGCGGCCGCGGTGAAGGAAGCCTCGGACCTGACGAACGAATTGCTGACGGCGAACGCCGAGAACCTGCGCGCCTCTAACAAGGCGATCCGCCAGGAGATGGAGCGCGGCGTCTTCGACATCGAGGCCATCAAGAAGGCCAACGCCGATCTGGTCGGCACGATCGAGGAGAGCCTTCAGATCGCCGACGAGGGCAAGGCGCGCCGCGCCGCCGCCGAGCAGGAACTTCGAAAGATGGAGTCCGAGCTGCGCGACACGCTGTCCTCCGCCAAGGCGCGCGCCACGGGCACGGGCGACACCGCGGCGACCGCCGTTCCCAAGGCGTGAACGGGATGCGGCGGGCGCTCTTCGCGGCGCTTTGCGTCGTGCTGGCGGGATGCGATGCGGCACCGGTGCCACCGGTCGCCGCCCCGCCCGCCCGACCGGACGAGCTGGCCCCGCCGCCCGCCCCCGCAGGGGATTCCGCCGCGCGCACCACGGAGAGCCGCCAGCTCGCGGCCTACTACGCAAGGGTGCAGGCCGACCTTCTGGCGCAGGGCCTGCTGCGCACCGACGGCGGCGGCCCCGACACGCCCTACGGGTCCGCGGATATCCTGCGCAACTTCGAGCGTATCGCCTTCTTCGACGAGTATACCCGCGGCGCCGGCCTGCGGCCGGGCCGGAACGTTTCCGGGCGGCTCAAGCGCTGGCCCGGGCCCGTGCGCATCGCGGCGGAATTCGGCGCCTCGGTGCCGCCCGCCCGACGCACCCGCGACGCCAACGCCGTGCGCGGCTACGCCGCGCGGCTGGCGCAGGTGACAGGGCATCCGATCTCGGTGAGTTCGCCGCGCGCCGCCAACTTCCATGTCCTGTTCATGGGCGAGGACGACCGCGACGAACTGCTCGCCCGCGTGCGCGGGATCGTGCCCGACATCGCGCCGGACGCGCTGGCGATCTTCGACGATCTGCCGCGCTCGATCCATTGCCTGGTGCTGGCGTTTTCGGGCACGTCGGGCGGATACGACTATGCCCGCGCCATCGCCTTCATCCGCGCCGAGCATCCCGACCTGATGCGCCTTGCCTGCATCCACGAGGAGATGGCGCAGGGCCTCGGGCTTGCCAACGACAGCCCTCGGGCGCGTCCTTCGATCTTCAACGACGACGACGAGTTCGCATTGCTCACCACTCATGACGAGGAGCTCCTGCGGCTGCTCTACGATCCGCGCCTCGAGATCGGCATGCGCCTCGAAGAGGCGCGTCCGATCCTGCGGGACATCCTCGAGGGCCGCGACGCCGCTCCGGAAAGCTGACGGGGCGCGCGGAGACTGGATTCGCCATCGCCGCGCGGTATGGTCTCCGCGGCGCGCAGCAAGGAGGCAGGCCATGCCGATCTTCGACTTTCTCTCCGGCCAGTTCATCGACGTCATCCACTGGACCGACGACACCCGCGACACCATGGTCTGGCGCTTCGAGCGCGAGGGGCACGAAATCAAGTACGGCGCGAAGCTGACCGTGCGCGAGGGGCAGGCGGCGGTCTTCGTCCACGAGGGGCAGCTCGCGGACGTGTTCACCCCGGGACTCTATTTTCTCGAGACCAACAACATGCCGGTCCTGACCTCCCTGCAGCACTGGGACCACGGCTTCCGCTCGCCCTTCAAGTCCGAGATCTACTTCGTCAACACCACCCGCTTCTCGGACCTGAAATGGGGCACGAAGAACCCGATCATCGCCCGCGATCCCGAATTCGGACCGGTGCGGCTGCGCGCCTTCGGAACCTACACCGTGCGCGTCGCGGACCCCGCGCGCTTCCTCCAGGAGATCGTGGGCACCGACGGCGAGTTCACGATGGACGAGATCAGCTTCCAGATCCGCAACATCATCGTGCAGGAGTTCAGCCGCGCGCTCGCCTCCTCGGGCATCCCCGTGCTCGACATGGCGGCGAACACCCGCGATCTGGGCAAGCTCGTCGCGCGCGAGATCCAGCCGACGCTTGTCGAATACGGCCTCGAGATCCCGGAACTCTACATCGAGAACATCTCGTTGCCGCCGGCGGTGGAGCAGGCGCTCGACAAGCGCACCTCGATGGGGCTCGTGGGCGATCTGAGCCGGTACGCGGAGTTCTCCGCGGCAGAGGCGATGACAAGGGCCGCCGACAACCCGGCGGGCGGCGGCATGGCCGCGGGTCTCGGCGCGGGAATGGGGATGGCGATGGGATCGCGGATGGCGCAACCCGGTCCATGGGGAGGCGCGGCCCCGGGCGCCGGGCAGGGCGCACAGCCTGCCGCCGCGCCGCCACCGCCACCGGTGGAGCATGTCTGGCACATCGCCGAGAACGGGCAGACCCGCGGCCCCTTCTCGCGCGCCGATCTTGGCCGGATGGCCGTCGCGGGCGAGTTCGCCCGCAACAGCTACGTCTGGACCCAGGGACAGGATGGCTGGAAGCATGCCGAGGACGTGCCCGAGCTTGCCCAGCTCTTCACCGTGATGCCCCCGCCGCCGCCAGGCAGCTGAGGCCCGCGGCCCGCCGGACACCAGGCCCATGGCACCCGAACCGCCCCCGCCGCCCGACGCGCCCGCGCGCGCCGCGGCCCCGCTGGAGACGCACCGCTTCCCCTGCGAGGCCTGCGGCGCCGACCTGCGCTTCGAGCCTCGCGCGGGCCGGCTCGTCTGCGATCATTGCGGCAACACCGAGCCGATGGAGACCCGTGACGGCGCCGCGGCCATCCGCGAGCTCGACTTCCGCGCGGCGCTGGAGCGGGCGCTGCCGCAGGCGGAGATGGAAGAGACGCGCGTCACCACCTGCCCCAACTGCGGCGCACAGGTGGAATTCGACCCCGAGCTTCATGCCCGGGACTGCCCGTTCTGCGCCACGCCCGTCGTCACCGACACCGGTATGCACCGCCACATCAAGCCGCGCGGCGTGGTGCCCTTCGCCCTCGACGAGCGCGCGGCGCGGCAGGCGATGACGCGCTGGCTGGGCCGGCTCTGGTTCGCGCCGGGCGGGCTGAAGCAGTATGCCCGAAAGGGCCGGAAGATGCAGGGCATCTACGTGCCCTTCTGGACCTTCGACGCCGACACGGCGAGCCGCTACAGGGGCGAGCGCGGCACCGCCTACTACGAGACGCGCACCGTGATGCGGGACGGCAAGCGCGTGCAGCAACGCATCCGAAAGATCCGCTGGCGGCCCGCCTCGGGCCGCGTCGCGCGGTTCTTCGACGACGTGCTGGTGCTGGCCTCGCGCTCCCTGCCCAAGACCTTCACCGACGCGCTCGAGCCCTGGGACCTCGCCGCGCTCGAACCCTACCGCCCCGAGTTCCTCGCGGGGTTCCGGGCCGAGGGCTACCAGATGGACCTCGCCCCGGGCTTCGAGGAAGCGCGGGCCCGCATGGACATGGTGATCCGCCGCGACGTGGCCTTCGACATCGGCGGCGACGCGCAGCGCATCCACGCCATCGATACCGATCTGCGCGACGTGACCTTCAAGCACATCCTGCTGCCCGTCTGGCTCGCCGCCTACAAGTATCGCGGGCGAACCTACCGCTTCGTCGTCAACGGCCAGACCGGGCGCGTTCAGGGCGAGCGGCCGTGGTCGGCCTGGAAGATCGCCCTCGCGGTGCTTGCCGGCCTGCTCCTGGCCGGGACCCTCGGCTTTCTTCTGGCCGCGAACCCCGACCTGCTGGAGCAGGGCTTCTGACCGCGATCAGCCCTTCCTGACGTCGATCCGGCGCGCGCCGGCGCTGCCGGTCATGCGGCGGGGCACCGTCACGGTCAGGACACCGTCCTTCATGTGGCCGTCCACCTTGTCCTGCTGCGCGTCCGAGGGAAGGCGGAAGGACCGGGTGAAGCTGCCGTACTGCCGCTCGCTGAAGAACCAGGTGTCGCCGCTTTCCTCGCGCTCCGACCTCTTTTCCCCCTTCACGGTCACCACGCCGTCATCCACCGAGACCTCGATGTCGTCCTCCGACACGCCGGGCAGTTCCATCGTGATCGTGTAGGACTCGTCGCTGCCCGAGGCATCCGACGCCGGTGCGAGCATCTCGGCGATGCGGGTGCCGAAGCTGCGAAACGGCTCGTAGAGCGAGGGCCAGAGGCCCGACATGCTGGATTTCTCGACCATTCGAATCTCCTCCGTCTTGCATGTTGGCGCGCGCAAGTCTGGCAAGGCGCGCGCCCGGCGTATTTGACCGGCGTCAAGCCTGCGCAGACTTGCATCGCCCGCTCCCGCGCGGCAGCGTGCCCCGGCGGCGAAACGGAGGCGAAGCGCCATGAAGGCAGTGTTGCAAAGGGTCTCGGAGGCGTCGGTGAGCGTCGGCGGCGCCGTCGTGGGCGAGATCGGCCCCGGGCTCATGGTCCTCGTCTGCGCCATGGAGGGCGACACCGAGGAGCAGGCGCGCAAGCTCGCCGCGAAGGCGGCGAAGCTGCGCATCTTCCGCGACGAGGACGGACGGATGAACCGCTCGATCCTCGACATCCGCGGCGCGGCGCTCGTCATCAGCCAGTTCACGCTCGCGGCCGACACATCGCGGGGCAACCGGCCGGGTTTCTCCGCCGCCGCACCGCCCGAGGAGGGCCGCCGCCTCTACGAAAGCTTCGCCGCGGCGCTTCAGGCCGAGGGCGTGCCCGTGGCGACCGGGCGCTTTGGCGCGGACATGCAGGTGAGCCTCGTCAATGACGGGCCGGTGACGATCCCGCTCGAGCTCTGACGGATCGGGGTTGGCAGCACGGCCCGGGATGCTAGTTAGCCCGCAGCGCGACGATTGGTCCAAGACGCAAGACAGGATCCGCCAAGTGCCGAATGCCGAGTTCCAGGATTTCGTGCCGGGCGCCGGCGCGGAGCGCGACTTCCGCGACGCGCTGGGCCGTTTCGCGACCGGCGTGACCGTCGTGACCTGCGCGGGCGCGGACGGACCGGTCGGCATGACGGCCAACAGCTTCTCGAGCCTGTCGCTCGACCCGCCGCTCATCCTCTGGGCACCGGCGCGCGGCTCCCATCGCTTCCCGGCCTTCGACGCCGCGGGCCACTTCGCCGTGCATGTCCTCGGTGCCGATCAGGACGAGATCTGCCAGGCCTTCGCGAAGAACGCCGATGCCTTCGACCTTCTCGACTGGCACAAGACACCGGAGGGCGTGCCGGTGTTCGACGCCTGTCTCGCGCGTTTCGAATGCGCCAAGCGCGCGGCCCACGACGGCGGCGACCACGAGATCCACGTGGGAGAGGTCCTGCGCGCCCGCAGCCGCGAGGGATCCCCGCTCATCTTCTTCGGCGGCGCCTACGGCGGCCTCGCCGGCCGCCCGTGATCGAGGGGGCGGCGTCGTCGAGGCGCTGACCGGCGGGACATGGCGGGCAGGCAGCCCGCCGCAAGCGCCCGGAAACTGTCAGGCAAGCTCCGCCGGCAGGTGCGCGTGGCCGCGAAAGCGGATGCGCCCGCCCGATCGTCTGCCGGCAACGACGCGATAGCCTGGAAACCGCGCGAGGAACCGCCCCACCGCGACTTTCCCCTCGAGCCGGGCGAGGCTCAGCCCGACGCAGACATGCGGCCCGCCCGCGAAGGCGAGGTGGCGGTTGGGCGTGCGGCCGATGTCGAAGCGGTGGGGCTCGGGGAACTGCGCCGGGTCGCGGTTCGCCGCACCGATCACGAGGTGCAGGTTCGTGCCCGGCGCGATGGTCTCGCCGCCGATCTCGACCGTTTCGGTCGTCTCCCGGTTGCCGAGCTGATTGGGCGACGCGTAGCGCAGGACTTCCTCGATCGCCGGGCCGAGCAGATCCGGATCCTCCAGCAGGCGCGCCTTCTGGTCCGGATGATCGTGAAGCAGCGCCAGCGCGTTGCCGATGAGGTTCGTGGTGGTCTCGTGCCCGGCGTTCAGGATGAAAATGCAGTTCTGCAGAAGCTCGGTTTCCGAAAGCTGGCCGTCCGCCCCCTCCCCCCGGATGAGACGGGTCAGCACGTCCGTCTCGGGGTCCCCCGGCCGGGCGCGGCGGCGCGCCACGAGATCCTCCAGATAGGCCGTGAATTCCGCCACGGCCGCATTGCCCCGGGCGAGGTGATCTTCGGACAAGGCCGGCTCCAGCGCGCCCAGGATCGCGAGCGACCAGTCGCGCAGCGGCCCGCGTTCCTCCATCGGCACGTCGAGCAGGTTGCCGATGATCTGGATCGGGATCGTGCTGGCGTAATCCTCCACGAGATCCACGGCCGCACCCCCGCGCCCCCGCTCGGCCATGCGCCCGAGCAGCGCGTCCACGACCGCGACAAGCCCCGGCTCCATCCGGGCGATGGCGCGCGGCGTGAGCGCCGAGGTCATGATCCGGCGCACGCGGGTGTGCAGCGGCGGGTCGTTGAAGACGAGCGACGTGGTGTGGTGGGTGTAAAGCGGTGTGCCCTCCCCAAACTTGGGCGCGAACGCCACCGTCTTGTCCGACGAGAAGCGGCGCGTGTCCCGGTAGATGCGGTCGAGATCCGCGTGGCGCGCCACCAGCACCGAACCGTCGCGCTGGCGCAGCACGGGCGCATGGGCCAGGAGCCCGGCATAAACCGGGAACGGATCGTCGGCGAAGCCCGGCGGCGGCGCCATCAGGTCGAAGCCGCGCGCCTCGGCTGCGGTGATCATGGCCCATCCTCCCGTCGCGGTGACCGGGGCGGAACCTGCCCCAGCGCCCGTGGCTTGGCAAGCCGGGCGCGCGCGCCTTGTCTCGCCCCCGCACGGCGGCTACACCCGCGCCAGGCGTCAACCAGCGCGAGGGACAGGACAGATGGCCACCGCCGCAGATTTCAACGACCGCATGCTCTCGCTCGGGCTGGCGCGCGTGGCCGAACAGGCCGCCATCGCCGCCTCGGACCTCGTGGGACGGGGCGACGAGAAGGCCGCCGACCAGGNCTCGTGGGACGGGGCGACGAGAAGGCCGCCGACCAGGCCGCCGTGAACGCCATGCGCGAGCAGCTGAACCGGCTCGACATCGCGGGGCGGGTGGTCATCGGCGAGGGCGAGCGCGACGAGGCGCCGATGCTCTTCATCGGCGAGGAGGTTGGCACCGGGAACGGCCCCGCCGTCGACATCGCGCTCGATCCGCTCGAGGGCACCACCCTTACCGCCAAGGACATGCCCGGCGCGCTCACCGTCATCGCCATGGGGCCGCGCGGCTCGATGCTGCATGCGCCCGACGTCTACATGGAGAAGCTCGCGGTGGGGCCCGGCTATCCCGAAGGCGTGGTGACGCTCGACATGGCCCCGGCGGAGCGGGTGCGCGCGCTCGCCGCCGCGCGCGGCTGCGCCGCCGCGGACATCACCGTCTGCATCCTGGAACGGCCGCGCCATGCCGGGATG
>NZ_JBGFSI010000011.1:0-112094 GCF_041365735.1 Rhodosalinus sp. K401
CAAACTTCTCTTTTGCCATCTTCCTGAGGCGCCTCGCGGTTGGGGGGTCTGAGCCGACCCGGGTTAGCATCGCGCGCTCGTCTATTGGGTGCGCCCGGGAAAATCAAGCGCCTGATTGGCCCGGCGCGTCTAGCCGTCGGCGACCTGCGCCGCGGCGCCGGACGTGGTCCCGGGCGCGGCATCCGAAGGCTCCGGGCCGCCGAACCAGCCCTCCTCGCGATGCCGGCGCACAAGCTCCCGCTCGAGCTGCTTGGCCGCGGACACCGACAGGTTGCGCAGCTGCTCTTGCTTGCTGTTGCTGAGCCCCGAGCCGAGCAGAAGCGACTCGCCCGTCGGCGACTCGGTGACCGTGACCCGGAAGGGCTCCTCGTTCAGCTTCGTTCCGGTCGCGTCGTCCCAGACGGTCACGCTGACGATCAGCGCCGAATTGGGCGAGAAGAGGATGGGCACGCCGGGAAGCGCCAGGACGTAGCCGTCCACGCTCACCCCGAAATGGTAGAAGCTGTCGCCCTCGTAGCGGCCGAACCGCTCCTCGATGGCGGCGTCGAGCGCGGCTTCCCACTCTTGCCGCGTGGCCTCGCGCGAGGCCGGACCGATCACCGGCTCGCGCGCCAGGACCACGCTGTGGCCGAGACGGAAATCGCCCAGCGGAACCGGCGGCTCGGCGAGATCGGCCGTGGTGCCGCAGGCGGCGACAAGGCCGAGCAGGGCGAGAATGGCGGAACGTCTGGGCATGCGGGCACTCCGGCACGGGGACGGCCCCCGATAGCCCAGCGCGCCCGGGCATGCAATTGTCCGGCCGTTTTGCCCGCCGCGGCGCGGCGCCTATATCGCAGGAGCAGTCGAGGGGAGATGCGCGTGACCGGTCCGACCTCCACATCGAGCGAACTACCCGTCCGCGTCGCCCTCGGCACACGGCCGCTCGGCCTTTTCGAAAGCCTCGCGGCCGCGCGGCGCAACATCGTGGAGATCATCCCCGAGGTCGCCACGCGGCAGCCCGTCGTGTCGGGCAAGACCGGCACGCGCTGGCACATGGTCATGGACCCGGGCGCGCTGCGCCGCGTCCTGGTCGAGCGGCTGGACGACTACCCGAAATCGGACGTGACCAAGAGCCTGCTGCGCCCCGCCATCGGAGAGAGCCTCTTCATCGCGGAAGGCGCGCACTGGCGCTGGCAGCGCCGCGCGGCGGCGCCGGCCTTCTCGCACCGCAACGTGACGAGCCTCGCCCCCGTGATGACCGAGGCGGCGGAGCGCGCCGCCCACCGGATCGGCGCCGCGGCCGGGCGGCGCGCCGTCAACGTCTACGACGAGATGGTGGCGGCCACCTTCGACGTGATCTCGACGGTGACCTTCGCCGATGGCGAGGGCTTCGACCGCGCGGCGGTGCACGCGGCCATCGACGCCTACGTCACCGAATCCGGGAAGATCTCCTTTCTCGACGTGATCGGCGCCCCGGACTGGGTGCCCCGGCCCGGGCGCGTGGCCTTCGACCCGGCGACGCGCGACATGAAGGCGATGGCCGACCGGGTCGTCGCCGCGCGGGAGGCTCGCGGGCCGTCATCGACGCCCGATCTTCTCGACCTGCTCCGCGCCGGAGAGGATGCCGAGACCGGGCGGCGCATGTCCGACGCCGAGCTGCGCGACAACCTGCTGACCTTCATCGTGGCGGGCCACGAGACGACGGCGCTGACCCTTGCATGGTCGCTCTATCTCTGCGCCTTCGACAGGCGCGTGCAGGCGCGCGCTCAGGAAGAGGCGGCCGCGGTTCTGGGTGCGCGCGCCGCCGGCGCCGCGGATGTGGAGCGGCTGCCCTACATCCGCCAGATCTGCGAGGAGGCGCTGCGCCTCTACCCGCCCGCGGCGGTGTTCTCGCGCACCGCGCAGGTCGAGGATCGGCTTTGCGGCCGCGAGATCCGCCCGGGCGACACGGTGATGATCCCGGCCTACGCGCTCCACCGTCACCGCCTTCTCTGGGAGGCGCCGGACGCCTTCCGGCCCGAGCGTTTCGCCGATCGCAAGGCGATCCGGCGTTTCAGCTACCTGCCCTTCGGCGACGGCCCGCGCATCTGCATCGGGGCGAGCTTCGCCATTCAGGAGGCGGTGATCATCCTCGCCACGCTGCTCGCGCGGTTCCGCTTCACGCCGGTCGCGGGCCGCGATCCGCGCCCGGTCATGATCCTGACCCTACGGCCGGAAGGCGGCGTCTGGCTCGAGGCGGAGCCGCTCGCCTGACATCGTTGGCCGGGCGAAAAGGCCCCGCGGCGCGGCGACGCGTCCGGGCTCCCTCCGGCCCGGTGGGCGCGACGCAAGGCGGACGCGCGGCCGGCCCGTCGAGGCGACCGGTCAGTTGAAGCGATTGTCGCGCGGAAAACCCCGGGGCGCCATGCGACCGGCCGAGGCACGCTTCGCGGTCCACTCGGCGAGATCCGTCTCGGTCCGGGTGCGGCCCGCCGGGTCATGCCACGAAAGCCCCGCCTCGCGCGCGAAGGTCGTCGCGTCCGACAGGCCGCCGTCCTTATATTTCTGAAGGCGCACGCCCTTGCCGCGCGTCATCTCGGGCAGCTCCTCGATGTCGAAGACGAGCATCTTGCGATTGTCGCCCACCACCGCGACCGCGTCTCCCGCGACCCGCGCGCAGACCCGCGCCGTCGCCGGGGCGCGCACGTTGAGCACCTGCTTGCCGGCGCGCGTCTGGGCGAGCACCTCGTCCTCCGGCACGAGGAACCCGTCCCCGGCCGAAGAGGCGACCAGCAGCCGCGCACCCGGGCGATGGATCATCAGCGACACGATTTCGGCCTCGTTGGGCAGATCGACCATCAGGCGCACGGGCTCTCCCATGCCGCGCCCGCCCGGCAGGCCCGCCGCCGACAGCGTGTAGAACCGCCCGTTCGAGCCGAAGAGCAGAAGGCGGTCCGTCGTCTCGGCGTGGAAGATGAAGCGCGGGCCGTCCCCGTCCTTGAACTTGAGCTCGCGGTTGAGGTCCACGTGACCCGAAAGCGCGCGGATCCAGCCCATTTGCGAGCAGACGACCGTGATCGGTTCACGCTCGATCATCGCCTCGATCGGCACGTCCCCGGCCTCGGTCGCCTCGGCGAAGCCGGTGCGCCGCGCCCCGCCCGGCCATTCCCGGCCGAAACGCTTCTTCGTCTCGCGCAACTCCTCGGCGATGCGCGCCCATTGCACGCCCTCGTCCTCGAGCAGGTCCTCGAGCGCCGCGCGCTCCTCCATCAGCCGGTCGCGCTCTGCCGTCAGCTCCATCTCCTCGAGCCGGCGGAGGCTGCGCAGCCGCATGTTGAGGATCGCCTCGGCCTGCACGTCCGACAGCTCCCGGTCGGGGAAGCGCTTCGGCGTCTCTTCACCGGGCGGCGCGTCCGGGTCGGGCACCGCCTCGAGCGTGGCGCGGTCCACCCCGGCCAGCGGAGAGCGATACTCCGCCTCCGACGCCGCCCGCGTCAGCGTCGCCTGATGCGCGCGCGACCAGTCCTCGTACATCATCGCCGCCTTGGGCGCGTCGTCGTAGCGGATGATCTCGATCACGCGGTCGAGGTTCAGGAAGGCCAGAAGGAACCCTTCCAGCACCTCGAGGCGGTGGTCGATCCTGGCCAGCCGGTGGCGCGAGCGCCGGACCAGCACGCCGCGACGGTGATCGAGGAAGGCGCGCAGCACCTCCTTGAGCGAGCAGACCTTCGGGGTCAGGCCGTCCACGAGCACGTTCATGTTGAGAGGCACGCGGGTCTCGAGGTCCGAGCTGCGGAACAGCAGGCCCATCAGCACCTCGGGGTCCACGTTGCGCGAGCGCGGCTCGAGCACCACGCGCACGTCCTCGGCGCTCTCGTCCCGGATATCGGCGAGCGGCGGGACCTTCCGGGTCTGGATAAGCTCCGCGATCTTCTCGATCAGTTTCGATTTCGGAACCTGGTAGGGGATCTCGGTGACGACGATCTGCCACTGCCCGCGGCCGAGATCCTCCTTTTCCCACCGGGCGCGCAGACGGAACCCGCCGCGGCCGGTGCGGTAGGCCTGCGCGATGCTCTCCGCAGGCTCCACGATCACGCCGCCGGTCGGAAAGTCGGGGCCGGGAATGTGGTTCAGCAGGGTGTCGTCCCGCGCGTCGGGCGCCTTGATCAGGTGAAGGCAGGCGTCGATCAGCTCCGAGAGGTTGTGGGGCGGGATGTTGGTGGCCATGCCCACCGCGATGCCGGAGGCGCCGTTGGCCAGCAGATTGGGGAAAGCGGCGGGCAGCACCACCGGTTCCTGCAACGTGCCGTCGTAGTTGTCGCGGAAATCCACCGCATCCTCGCCCAGACCGTCGAGCAGCGCCTCGGCGAAGACGGTCATGCGCGCCTCTGTGTAGCGCGGGGCGGCGGGGTTGTCGCCGTCGATCGAGCCGAAATTGCCCTGCCCGTCCACGAGCGGATAGCGCATGGCGAAGGGCTGGGCGAGGCGCGCCATGGCGTCATAGATCGCCGCGTCGCCGTGGGGGTGGTAGTTGCCCATCACGTCGCCGGAAATCTTCGCCGACTTGCGGAAGCCCCCGCCGGGCGCCAGCCGCAGCTCGCGCATGGCGTAGAGGATCCGCCGGTGCACGGGCTTCAACCCGTCGCGCGCGTCCGGCAGGGCGCGGTGCATGATCGTCGAGAGCGCGTAGGTCAGGTAACGCTCGCCCAGCGCGCGCCGCAGGGGCTCCGCCGACAGGGGCGCGGGCGCGCCGGGATCTTCGGGATGATCGTTCATGCGGCGGTGATAGCGGCGCCGGGAGGCCCGGTCAAAGCGTAGCCGCGCCGGCGATGCCGAAAGCCCGTTTTTTGGACTCCGTTGACGTTAGGGAATCTGTTAACGTTTTTGCTGCGTCAATTTGCTGCCAAGCGCGACGTAAGGGGTAACAAGGGGTCCGGGGGGTGTCGCCATGTGGCGGTTCATGCTGCTCACCTTCGTCATGCTGGGGTGGGCTTTCTACGAGTTGAGCGGCGGGAGCGACTACGCGCCGCGCGAAGGCACGCTTCAGGCCGCGGCGCGAGAGCCCGGCCAGGATGTCGCGCGTGCCGTTTCGCCACCAGCGGCGTCCGTCGAGATCGCGCAGGATGGGGACGGGGCGGTGGAAACCGCCGCGCTTGGGAACGACGCCTTCGGGGTCACCCTGGCAGCGGCCCGCGATCCGGCGCCCGAGGAGGCCTCGGCGCCGCCGCGGGCGGAAACGCCCGGGGCCGTCGCGGGCGCCTCGCTCTTTTCCGACCCGGTGCTTCCGGTCACATCGGCGGGGCCTGCCGCGCCGGCGCCGCTGGCCGCACCGCCAGCAGACATGCGCAGGGTCGCGGGCGCAGCGGTCAACATGCGCAACGGCCCCGGCACGTCCTACAGCGTGCTCGCGCGGCTGTCGCGCGGCGAACGGGTCGAGGTTCTGAGCGATCCCGGCGAGGGCTGGGTGAAGCTGCGCGTGGAGACGACGGGGCGGGTCGGCTGGATGGCGGCCGCGCTTCTCGAGAAGACCGACGCCTGATCCGCTTGCGCGCGCCCCGCGCGCAGCCTACGCCTCGGGGCCATGAGCGCGCGAACCATCCTGATCACCGGCTGCTCGTCGGGCATCGGATACGATGCGGCGCACGCCCTCGCGGCGCGCGGCTGGCGCGTCTTCGCGGCCTGCCGGCAGCAGCGCGATTGCACGCGCCTCGCCGAGGAAGGGCTCGAGACCGTGCAGCTCGACTACACGGACACCGGGTCGATCGCCGCCGCGCTGGATGCGGTGCTCGGTGCCACGGGCGGCCGGCTCGACGCGCTTTTCAACAACGGGGCGCACGCCATGCCCGGCGCGGTGGAGGATCTCCCCACCGACGCGCTGCGCGCCGTCTTCGAGGCGAACTTCTTCGGCTGGCACGAGCTGACGCGGCGGGTGATCCCCGCCATGCGGGCGCAGGGGCACGGCCGGATCGTGCAGTGCTCCTCGGTGCTCGGGCTCGTCGTCGCGCCCTGGCGCGGCGCCTACAACGCCACCAAGTTCGCGCTGGAAGGGCTGACGGACACGTTGCGCATCGAGATGCGCGGCACGGGTATCCATGTCGTGCTGATCGAGCCGGGACCCGTGACCTCCCGCATCCGCCAGAACGCGATTCCCCATTTCGAGCGCTGGGTGGACTGGGAAGCCTCGCCGAGGGCGGCGCAGTATCGCGCGACCCTGCTCAAGCGCCTCTACCAGACGCGGGGGCCCGACCGCTTCGAACTGCCGCCCTCGGCAGTGACGAGGAAGCTGATCCATGCGCTGGAGAGCCCGAAGCCCGCGCCCCGCTACCATGTGACGACCCCCACCCACATCGCGGCCGCGCTCCGGCGCGCGCTGCCGACCCGTGCGCTGGATCGGCTGCTTGCGAAGGGCTAGGAAAGCCCTGATTCGAGGTTCGCTTTTGCGCGGCACTCCGCTATGTGGCCCGCAACGCCAGTGAAAGGACCGCCGCCATGGCAAGTGATCCGCTTTTCATCGTGATCCTGCTGCTGCTTCTCGCGGTGGTCGTGATCCTCGCCACCGGGGTCGGCGGCTTCGCGAAAGGCGGCGAGTTCAACCGCAAGCACTCGAACCGGCTGATGCGCTGGCGCGTCGGGGTGCAGTTCGTCGCGGTTCTGGCGATTCTTCTCTTCATCTGGCTACGCGGAACGGGAGGCTGAGCGCATGGTCGTTCTCAACAAGATCTACACGAAGACGGGCGACGCCGGGGAAACCGCGCTGGGCGACGGCGCGCGGGTGGCCAAGCACGCGCCGCGTGTGGACACCTATGGCACCGCGGACGAGTTGAACGCCGTGGTCGGGCTAGCCCGGCTTCACGCCGAGGGCGAGGTGGACGCGGCGCTGTCGCGCATCCAGAACGACCTTTTCGATCTTGGCGCGGATCTCTGCTGCCCCGACATGGACCGCGATCACGAGGCCGAATACCCGCGCCTGCGCATGGTCGATGCCCAGACGCAGCGCCTCGAGGCCGAGATCGACGCGATGAACGAGAAACTGGAGCCGCTGCGCAGCTTCGTGCTGCCGGGGGGCTCCGCGCTCGCGGCGCATCTGCACCTGTGCCGCACGGTCGCGCGTCGAGCGGAGCGGCTTTCGGTGGAACTCGCCACGATGGAGCAGGTGAACCCCGCGGCGGTGACATACCTCAACCGCCTGTCGGACTGGTTCTTCGTCGCGGCCCGGATCGCCAACGACGACGGGCGCGCCGACGTCCTGTGGGTTCCCGGGGCGAACCGCTGACGGCGAGCGCCGACGGGCGCCCGCCCTCCCCGGGCCCGGAGGCGCCATCGCGACCTGACCGCGGCCAAGATGACCCCGCTTTGCGGGCTTCGGGCCGCACGCGGTCCCGGGCCGCTCGGCCAGCGTGACAGAGTGCCGCACCTGCGGTCCGGATCGCGCGCCGCCGGGAGGCAGGTTTCCGGGCCCGGAAAGGGCCGTCCGAAGAGCGCCTCGATCCGGCAGGCCCGGTGAGCCCGGAAAAGCGGATGTTCCGGCAGTGCCGCCGTGACGGCGCCGCCCGCGGCGCGGCCCCCGGCATCCGGCGGCCATGGGGCGGAGCGGCAGCGCCGCACCCGGTCGCCGGACCGCGTGAGGTCCCGCGAAATGAAAAACGCGACGTTCTTCGACGCCGGCGTGACGATTTTGCCCTGTTTCCCGCCAGAACGAAAATATATCACCCTCAGGTAACGTGCACCGCGCCGTCGTCTTCGGCGCCGAAACGATAGGGAGAACCACGCGGATGAAGGTACTCGTGCCGGTGAAGCGCGTGATCGACTACAACGTCAAGGTCCGCGTCAAGGCGGACGGCAGCGGCGTCGATCTCGCCAACGTCAAGATGTCCATGAACCCGTTCGACGAGATCGCGGTGGAAGAGGCGATCCGCCTCAAGGAGGCCGGCAAGGCCGAAGAGGTGATCGCCGTGTCGATCGGCGTGAAGCAGGCGCAGGAGACGCTGCGCACCGCGCTCGCCATGGGCGCCGACCGCGCCATCCTGATCGTCGCCGCCGACGACGTGCACCAGGATATCGAGCCGCTCGCCGTGGCCAAGCTTCTGGCCAGGGTCGTGGAGGAGGAGCAGCCGGGCCTCGTGCTCTGCGGCAAGCAGGCGATCGACAACGACATGAACGCCACCGGGCAGATGCTGGCCGCGCTGCTCGGCTGGAGCCAGGCGATGTACGCCAACGAGGTCGGAATCGAGGGCGACCACGCGGTCGTCACCCGGGAGGTGGACGGCGGCCTTCAGACCCTGAAGGTCAAGCTGCCGACCATCATCTCCACCGACCTGCGCCTCAACGAGCCGCGCTACGCCTCGCTTCCCAACATCATGAAGGCGAAGAAGAAGCCGCTCGAGGAGAAGACGGCCGCCGATTACGGCGTGGACGTCGCGCCACGGCTCGAGGTCGTCAAGACCAGCGAGCCCGAGACGCGCAAGGCCGGCGAGATGGTGGGCTCGGTCGACGAACTCGTGTCGAAACTCAAGGAAGCGGGGGTGGTGTGATGGCGGTTCTGCTGATTGCCGAGATCAACGACGGGGCGCTCGCGTTCGACGCCACCGCGAAGGCGGCGACCGCCGCGAAGGAGCTGGGCGAGGTGACGATCCTGGCCTGCGGCGCGAGCGCGGCGGACGCCGCGGCCGAGGCGGCGAAGATCGACGGCGTCGCCAAGGTGCTCTGCGCCGAGGACGCGCTTTACGGCCACCGCCTGGCCGAGCCGGTCGCCGCGCTCGTGGCGGAGCTGGCGAAGGACTACGACCACGTCGTGGCCCCCGCGACCACCGACGCCAAGAACATCCTGCCCCGCATCGCGGCGCTGCTCGACGTCATGGTCATCACCGACATCACGAAGGTGGTGGACGGCGACACGTTCGAGCGCCCGATCTACGCCGGAAACGCGATCCAGACGGTGAAATCCTCCGATGCGAAGAAGGTCCTGTCCGTCCGGACCTCGACCTTCGACGCCGCCGGCGCCGGCAACTCCGCGCCCGTCGAGACCATCGGCGCCGCGGCCGATCCGGCGCTGTCGGAATGGGTCGAGGACAAGGTGGCGGAAAGCGACCGCCCCGAACTGACCTCGGCCGGCGTGGTCGTCTCCGGCGGTCGCGGCGTTGGCAGCCAGGAGGATTTCGCCCTCATCGAGAAGCTTGCCGACAGGCTCAACGCGGCGGTGGGCGCAAGCCGCGCCGCGGTGGACTCGGGCTTTGCCCCGAACGACTGGCAGGTCGGGCAGACCGGCAAGGTGGTCGCGCCCGAGCTCTACATCGCCGTGGGCATCTCGGGGGCGATCCAGCACCTCGCGGGCATGAAGGACTCGAAGGTCATCGTCGCCATCAACAAGGACGAGGAAGCGCCGATCTTCCAGGTCGCCGACTACGGCCTCGTCGCGGACCTGTTCGAGGCGCTGCCGGAACTCACCGAAAAGCTCGGCTGACCGGCGGAGCCGGACGGAACGCGAAGGCCCGCCCGCAGTGGCGGGCCTTTTCGTTTCAGCGATCCAGCAGCCCGCGCAGGACCGGCGCCAGCGCCTCGGCGGCCTCGGCGTGGGCGCGCGGCCCGGGCAGCCCCCGCGCCGCCGGGGCCTCCACGTCGCGGAACACCATGCCCTCCGTGCCGTCGGCGCGGGCGGCTTCGCTCGCCGCGACCTCCACCACGGTGGCGACGGCGGGCCGCAGGGCTTCGACCATCGCGCGCGTCACGAAGAGCGGTTCCGGCGCGCGGACCTCCACCGTCCGGATCGGAAAGGTGTCAGGCGAATGCTCCGCGAACCACAGAAGCACGACAGGCGCCCCGATCCGCTCGATTAGCGTGCGCATCCTTGCAAGCCATGCCGTCCGCATCTCTTCGCGGAGGGTGGCAAACCGTTTCGGGCAGCGCGCGGCAACGGTCGACAGCATGTGCCCGGTGAAATGGAACTCCGTGAAGTCCACCTCCGGGAAGATCGACCGCATCAGGTCCGATGCGCGCACGAAACGGTCGTTCCGGCGCGGATGCACGCTGTAGAAGCGGTTGCTGAGGCTTTGCGCGCCCATCACCTGCACCACGGCGAGCCGCGCGCCCGCCGCCGCCTCCAGCACCGCGGCGTCGTTCGCGAAGGCGTCGACGCCCGCGTTGACGGCGCCGAAATTGAGACAGGTCTTGCCGAGCGGCTCTTCCAGAAGGTCCGGGAAGGGCCGGAGCACGAACTTGCCGAAGGTCTCCGTGCCGCCGAGGCAGGCGACGTAGTCGTCCGGCGGCGGCCGGCGGGGCCCGCGAAACAGGAGTTTGGAGCTTCCGTAACGATACGGAGCGTAATCGAGCCCTGCGCGGCCCGGCATTGCGTAGGTCATCACACCCACCACTTTTCTTCTCACCCGGCGGGCAGAGTCGCGGCGCACCGTTGACAATCGGCTAAACGCCCAATTCTCCGAAACTTTTCGAATCCCGCGCGGACTTGGCAAAGCGGCCCCGCTGCCCCTATGGTCACGCGCAAGAGAAAGCCCTGCGGCGGGACGGCGCGCGGCACGAACCGGACAAGAGGAGCGGTGAGCATGGAAATCGCGAGCGTCGGCATCGTGGGCGCCGGGCAGATGGGCAACGGGATCGCGCATGTCATGGCGCTCGCCGGGTACGACGTGCTTCTGAACGATGTCAGCCAGGAGGCGCTGGACGACGCGCTCGCGCTGATCGACAGGAACCTGTCGCGTCAGGTCTCCCGCGGGAAGATCACCGACGAGGAGAAGACCGCCGCGCTCGCCCGGATCCGGCCCACCCTCGAACTCACCGAACTCGGCCAGACGGACCTCGTGATCGAGGCCGCGACAGAGCGCGAGGAGGTCAAGCAGAAGATCTTCGACACGCTGCACGCGCATCTCAAGCCGGAAACGATCCTGACCTCGAACACCTCCTCGATCTCGATCACCCGGCTCGCCAGCCGCACCGACCGGCCGGAGAAGTTCATGGGCTTCCACTTCATGAACCCGGTTCCGGTGATGCAGCTTGTCGAGCTCATTCGCGGGATCGCCACCGACGAGGAGACGTTCAAGGCCTGCAAGACGGTTGTCGACCGGCTTGGCAAAACCGCGGCCTCGGCGGAGGATTTCCCCGCCTTCATCGTCAACCGCATTCTCATGCCGATGATCAACGAGGCCGTCTACACGCTTTACGAGGGCGTCGGCAGCGTCGAATCGATCGACCAGTCCATGAAGCTCGGCGCGAACCACCCGATGGGGCCGCTCGAGCTGGCCGACTTCATTGGGCTCGATACCTGCCTTGCAATCATGAACGTGCTGCACGAGGGCCTGGCCGACACGAAATATCGGCCCTGCCCGCTGCTCACGAAATACGTCGAGGCCGGGTGGCTGGGCCGCAAGACGCAGCGCGGCTTCTACGACTACCGCGGCGAGACGCCGGTGCCCACGCGCTGATCGCTTCTCAGCGGCTGTTCGCCGTGCCCGGGCGCGTCAGCGGGGCGGACCCGACCCCGGGCGGCCGCGCGCTTCCGGTGTGCCCGACCGACAGCGTGCGCTCGCGCAGCCATGCCACGAAGCCGCGCGGATTCTCGGCCCAGCGCTGGATTTCGTCCCGCTCGATCACCTCGCCCACCCTCGGCGATTGCGGACGGTTCAGCGCGTGCACGACCTCGTGCAGAAGCAGCCCCTGCCGCAGCGTCGCCGAGATGCGGTTGGCCATCTGGTACCACCGCGAGTTCTGTCCGGGAAAATACACCGGCAGCACCCGAGCGCCCGAGCGCTGGATCATCTTCGCGGTGAAAGGGTTCCACTCCGCCTCGACGGCCGGGCCGAACAGGGTTCGGGACGCCGCAACGACACCCGACGGGAAGAGCACGATCGCGCCGCCGTCCTTCAGATGCGCCATCGCGCGTTTGCGCATCTCCAGGTTCTGCTGAAGCGCGCCCTCCTCATGGGCGAAGGGCACCGGGATCATGAAATGCTCGATCTCGCCCACGCCGGTCAGCAGCGAGCGCGTGAGAATCTTGTAGTCGGTGCGGCGGCGCCCCACCAGTTCGGCGAGGACCATGCCGTCCACCAGCCCGTGAGGGTGGTTCGCAGTGATGACGAGCGGCCCCTCCCGGGGAATGCGCGCGATCTCCTCCGGCGGCGTCTCAAGCTCGATCCCCATCGTGTCGAGCGCCTGTTTCCAGAAGGCCTGGCCGCAGGGCACGCCCATCGCCTCGAATGTCCGGATGAGGCGCAGAAGCTTCATCTTGCCCGTCAGCAACTCCATCGCCTGGATGGTCCGGACCTGGAGGGGATTGGTGAAGGTGTTGGCATAGCTCAGCCGCCGCCGGTCATAGGGGCGGTCGGACAGGTTGGACCCGTCGCCCTGCCCCCGCACGACATCGGGACGGTTGTGCATCAGCACGGGACGGTGCTGCGAGCTGTCAACCAAACTGCCGGACCTCCCTCGCCCTGCCGGTTCACATGTCCTCGCCGAAACGGTCGGCCACCAGAGCCTCCAGCGCGTCCGCCAGCGCGACGGCATCGGGTCCGGACGTCTGAACCTGAATAGAGGTTCCCCTGGAGGCTGCCAACATCAAAAGCCCCATGATCGAGTCCCCCGATGCCATGTGCCCGTCGCGGCTGATCTCCGCCGTCGCGTCGAAGCCCTCGACCACCTCGACGAGCTTGGCGGAGGCGCGCGCGTGCAGCCCCTTCTCGTTGACGATCTTCAGGACACGGGTGGTGCAATCGCTCGGCATGGCTGGGCCTAGTCAAGGGAAATGTTCTGGCTGTCAATATACTTCCGCCCCGCCTCGAGCGCGTCCCGCACCGCCTCCGCGAGGCCGAGATGGCGCGACTTGGACAGCTTGATCAGCATCGGCAGGTTGGCGCCGTAGAGAATGCGCCGGTCGGCCGGCGCGCTGGCGCGCAGCGACAGATTGGAGGGCGAGCCGCCGAACATGTCGGTCACGATCACGACGCCCCCGCCCTCGTCCACCGCGTCGGCCGCGGCGCAGATCTCGCGCTGCTTGGCGTCGCGGTCATGGTCGGCCTCGATGGAAATGGCACGGATGCCTTTCTGCGCACCCACCACGTGCTCGACGGCGGCGAGGTATTCCCGCGCAAGCCCGCCATGGGCGACGATCACGATGCCGATCACGGGGTGTTTCACGCCGCTGGCGCTCCCTCCGGTGCGGGCCCGGCGGCGGGATCGTCCTGCCGCTCCAGTTCGCGATGCCTTATTGACACCGGCCAGCCGGCCTCTGCAAGGGCAGCGGCCATGTCCTCGGCCGCCGCGACGGATCGGTGCCGCCCGCCGGTGCAGCCGAAGGCGACGGTGACATGCGCCTTGCCCTCCTCCCCGTAGGCCGGGAGAAGAAGGCCGAGCAGGTCCCAGAGGCGGCCGAAGAAGGCGGCGTATCGCGCATCGGCGCGCACATGCGCGGCCACCTCCGGATCGGTTCCGTCACGGTGGCGCAACTCCGGCTGCCAGTGCGGATTGACCAGGAAGCGGCAGTCGAAAAGAAGATCCGCCCCGGGCGGGAGCCCCCGCTTGTAGGAGAAGGACTGCACCGAAACCGCGAGCGTCCCGCCGTTCTCCGGGGCGCACCAGTGCCGGATCTCCGCGCGAAGTTCGTGCGGGGTAAGTTCGGAACTGTCGATGAGGATGTCGGCGCGCGCGCGCACCGGCGCGAGAAGGTCGATCTCGCGCGCGATGCCGTCCTGCGGCGTCTCCGCGGGGGCGAGCGGATGGCGGCGCCGGGTCTCCGAGTAGCGGCGCAGCAGCACCTCCGGCCGGCAATCGAGATAAAGCAGGTCGCCCGCGACACCGTCCAGCCCGGCAAGCCAGTCCGCCAGTTCGAGCATGGCCGCGACCGAGAAATCGCGGTTGCGCGCATCGATGCCAAGGGCGAGTGGCCGGCGCGGCGGCGGCCCCGACAAGAGACGCGGCAGCAATCCGAGCGGTAGGTTGTCGATCGCCTCGTAGCCCAGATCCTCGAGCGCGTTGATCGCGGTGGTGCGGCCCGCGCCAGCGGGCCCGGTCACCAGCACCACGCGCTGCCGCGGGATCGACGGGGTTTCCATGTCCTCTGTTACGGGCATATGCCTCACGCGAAGCGACCGCAGGTCAGGTATTGCAGTATCGCGGCCGGAAAATGGCCCGCCGCGGAATTGTGAACCACCGGCAGGGACACGCCAAGAAGATCCCGCCGGCGCAGGGGCGGCAGCCGCGCGGTCTCGGTGCGGTCGAGATCCACCAGCAGGCCGAGCAGCGTGGGCCCGGCCGCCCGCGCGTGCAGAAGGCCGACGCCCCGCGCCTCCACCAGGCCGCGCAGCGCGGGGGGCGCGTCCGCCACGATATGCGGACCGGCGCGGCGCACCACGACGCGATCGTCCGCCACAAGCAACGCACCCCGCGCGAGGCATTCCAGCGCGAGCCGCGACTTCCCCGCCCCCGAACGCCCGAGGACCAAGGCAGCGCGGCCCTGAAGGGCGATGCAGGCCGCGTGCAGCACCGCTTCCTCCGGATGGGGGTCGGGCGACGCCTCGCCCGCGATTTGGGAAGGGCGGGCGGCGTCGGGCACGGCTCAGATCGGCAGGCCGACCACGAAGCGCGCGCCCAGCGGCTCCGAAGTCGGGTCGGCCTCCGTGGGACGGATGTTCTCGGCCCAGATCACGCCGCCATGGGCAACCACGATCTGCTCGGAGATGGCGAGGCCCAGGCCGGAGTTGTTGCCGAAATCGTCCCCGGGCCGCTCCGAGTAGAAGCGCTTGAAGATCATTTTCTCGGCGCCGGCCGGGATGCCGGGGCCGGTATCCTCCACCACCACGAGCACGCGGTTGTCGCGGCGGCGCGCCCACATCCGGATCGCGTCACCCTCTTGGCAGAAGCTGATGGCGTTGGTGATGAGGTTCACGAAGACCTGCGCGAGCCGCGCCTCGAGCCCGTGCACGATGATCTTCTCGTCGGGCAGGTCGAGGATGAAGTCGATGTTCTTGGCGCGCGCCTCCTGGCCGAGGTACTGGCCCAGGTTGTCTAGCATCTTGCAGAGATCGAAGGCCTCTTCCTCTTCCTTCACAAGCTCACTGTCCAACCGCGACGCGTTGGAGATGTCGCTCACCAGCCGGTCGAGCCGCCGCACGTCATGGTCGATCACGTCCAGGAGCTTCTGGCGGTGATCCTCGCGGCTGGCCACGCGCAGCGTTCCAACCGCCGAACGCAGGCTCGCGAGCGGGTTCTTGATCTCGTGCGCCACGTCCGCGGCGAATTGCTCGTTGGCGTCGATCCGTTCGTAAAGCGCGTTGACCATGCCCCGAAGCGCGCCGGACAGGCGGCCGATCTCGTCGGGGCGTGCGGTGAGGTCGGGGATGCGCACGCGGCCCGGCCCGCCCATGCGCCCATGTTCCCGCCGGTCGCCGATCTCGGCGGCGGCGGCAAGCTCGTGGAGCGGGTTGGCGATGGTCGACGCCAGCACGAGGCTCAGGCCGATGGAGACGAGGATCGCCACGACGAACATCTGCAGCACGCGCTCGCGCTCCGCGCGCACCATCTGGTCGATCTCGCCGGCCGCGCTCGCCATGGCGACGACGCCCACGGCGCGCCCGTCCAGCATCACGGGGGTCGCAACGGTGATGACGCTGCCGCCGGTCGTGCCCGTCGCCGTCTCCACGACCGTCCGTCCCGAAAGCGCCGCAGTCACCGCCGGGCCAAGCTGGGCCTCGACCGAGACTGCCGGCGCGTCGCCGACGAGGTTCGCGGCCCCCTCCAGCATGTCCCAGAGCCGGGACAGCGTGTCCGAGAGAACGGTGCGCGCCGCTTCCTCGCGGAGCAGCCGCAGGGGTTCCGACCCGGTTTGCCCCTCGCGGTGCGCGATCGGGGTCCCGGCCTCATCGAAGACGAAAACCTCCACCCCGCGGCGCAGGTCGAGCCCGTCCAGCGTCCGAGGGGGGGCGAGCCCTTCCTCGCCGCCGAGCGAGGTCGGCCCATCCGCGCCGAGCTGCGCCTCGAACACGTCGGCCACGAGCTCCACCTCGCCGACGAGCCCCGCGGCCCTCTGCAGCGCGAGACTGTCACGGGAGGAATTGAGATACAGGATGCCCGCGACGAGGATGTTCAGGGCGATCAGGTTGAAGACGATGATCTTCCTGGTCAGCGGAGATCGGCGCAACGACAGGAGCCCGCGCCGCTCGCGCGGGGTATCGCGGAGCGTTCCGTCGGGCGCGACCCAGTCCTCGCCCAGGACCAGATCGGCGTCGCGCCTTTTCGGGGCCTGCCCCAAGCCCGTGCCCTCCGCCAGAGCCATCCGTTATTCTTCGTTGTAGCGGTAGCCGATCCCGTAGAGCGTCTCGATCGCCGAGAACTCGGTATCCACCCCGCGCATCTTCTTGCGAAGCCGCTTGATGTGGCTGTCGATCGTGCGGTCGTCCACATAGACCTGATCGTCGTAGGCCACGTCCATGAGCTGGTCGCGGCTCTTGACGAAGCCGGGCCGCTGGGCGAGCGCCTGCAGCAGCAGGAACTCGGTCACGGTGAGCGACACGTCGTTGCCCTTCCACGTCACGGCGTGGCGCAGCGGGTCCATCGTGAGGTTGCCGCGCACCATGACCTTGGTCTCTTCGGTGGTGCCCAGCACGTCGCCGGCCACCGCGTCCTGCCGGCGCAGAAGCGCGCGGATCCGCTCGACCAGCAGCCGCTGCGAGAAGGGTTTCTTTACGTAATCGTCCGCGCCCATGCGCAGGCCGAGCACCTCGTCGATCTCGTCGTCCTTCGAGGTCAGGAAGATGACCGGCATCGACGACTTCTGGCGAAGCCGCTGAAGCAGATCCATCCCGTCCATGCGCGGCATCTTGATGTCGAGGACCGCCATATCGGGCATCCGGCGGTTGAACGCCTCCAGCGCCGACTGGCCGTCGTTGTAGGTCTCGACCTCGAAACCCTCCGCCTCCAGCGTCATGGCGACCGACGTGAGAATGTTCCGGTCGTCATCGACCAGTGCGATCTTCGACATGCCAGCTGTCCTTGTGCTGCTCTTGTGCTCTTCGAGTTTTTCCATGACCATGAGCTTCCTCCGCGTTTCGATCAATCCCACACAACGATTCGGCTCGAGACTACGAGGCGATTGCGCCACAATTTGGTTAGCGGCGGCTGAATTGCGGCATTCCGTGGACAACGCCGCGACATTCGCCGGCGATGATTGCGCTAACCACCCGCGTGGTTGCGCTAACTGAACCGGGTTCCCTGTTCACCTCTTGCGGGCGCGTGCTAAGGACGCGACACCAGCGGTGCCGGGCAGCCCTCCCCGGCCGGGCGCGCGGGCCCGGTCACGGAGATTGCGGCGCCGGTATTGCGGCGAAAAGGAGCGAGCCAAGATGACCATCGGACGGGTGAACCCGAGCTTCCGCCTCGAGGACCAGGGCATCGCGAAGGCCGGCACTGTCCATTACAACCTCACCGAGCCGGCGCTGGTCGAAGAGGCGCTCAAGCGCGGCGAGGGTACGCTCGGCCGGGGCGGCGCGCTTTTGGTGACCACGGGCAAGTTCACCGGCCGTTCGCCCCGTGACAAGCACGTGGTCCGCACGCCGGACGTGGCCGACCACATCTGGTGGGACAACAACGCCGAGATGTCGCCCGAGGGCTTCGACGCGCTTCACGCCGACATGCTGGCGCATCTCGAAGGGCGCGACCTCTTCGTGCAGGACCTCGTCGGCGGCGCCGACCCGGCCTACTCCATAGACGTGCGCGTGATCACCGAACTCGCATGGCACGGGCTTTTCATCCGCCACCTGCTGCGCCGGCCCGAGCGCGCGGCGCTCGACCGGTTCACCGCGGACTACACGGTGATCAACGCTCCATCCTTCCGCGCCGATCCCGAGCGTCACGGCTGCCGCTCGGACACGGTGATCGCGATGAATTTCGAGAAGAAGATCATCCTGATCGGCGGCACGGAATATGCCGGCGAGAACAAGAAATCCGTCTTCACGCTGCTCAACTACATCCTGCCCGAGAAGGGCATCATGCCGATGCACTGCTCGGCCAATCACGCGCCGGGCAATCCGGTGGACACGGCGGTCTTCTTCGGCCTTTCGGGCACGGGCAAGACCACGCTCTCGGCCGACCCCGATCGTGTGCTCATCGGCGACGACGAGCATGGCTGGTCCGACCGCGGCACCTTCAACTTCGAGGGCGGGTGCTACGCCAAGACCATCAACCTGTCGCCCGAGGCCGAGCCCGAGATCTACGCCACCACGCGCAAGTTCGGCACCGTGATCGAGAACATGGTGTTCGATCCCGAAACGCTCGAACTCGATTTCGACGACGACAGCCTGACCGCGAACATGCGCTGCGCCTACCCGCTGGACTACATTTCCAACGCCTCGGACACGGCGCTTGGCGGGCATCCCAAGAACGTCATCATGCTCACCTGCGACGCCTTCGGCGTGCTCCCGCCCATCGCGCGGCTCTCGCCCGCGCAGGCGATGTATCACTTCCTGTCGGGCTTCACCTCCAAGGTCGCGGGCACCGAGCGCGGCGTGACCGAGCCGGAACCCACCTTCTCCACCTGTTTCGGCGCGCCCTTCATGCCGCGCCGCCCCGAGGTCTACGGCAACCTCCTGCGCGAGAAGATCGCCAAGCACGGCGCGACCTGCTGGCTCGTCAACACCGGCTGGACGGGCGGCGCCTATGGCACCGGATCACGCATGCCGATCAAGGCGACCCGCGCGCTGCTTTCGGCGGCGCTCGACGGGTCGCTGTCGGAGGCGGAGTTCCGCAAGGATCCGAATTTCGGCTTCGACGTGCCGGTCGATGTTCCCGGCGTGGCCGAAGTGCTGCTCGACCCGCGGCGCACCTGGGACGATCCGGACGCCTACGATGTCCAGGCCCGCAAGC
This sequence comes from Rhodosalinus sp. K401, assembly GCF_041365735.1. Classification (NCBI taxonomy): domain Bacteria; kingdom Pseudomonadati; phylum Pseudomonadota; class Alphaproteobacteria; order Rhodobacterales; family Paracoccaceae; genus Rhodosalinus; species Rhodosalinus sp. K401. The sequence continues at coordinate 18,817 of NZ_JBGFSI010000011.1, forward strand.
TCGTGCAGATGTTCGCGGACAATTTCGAGAAGTATGTTCCCTACATCGACGAGGACGTGAAGGCGGCGGCCCTCGGCTGAACCGCGCGACGCCCTGCCCCCGGGCAAGGCGCCTTCGTCTTGTGCTGCCGTCCCCCCGCCACGCGGGCAGGGCGCCATGCCTTCGGGGCGCGGCATCGGTCCGGCGCTTTCCGTGCCCGTCCTGTGCCGCTGGCACCGGCCGTATGGCCTTCGTGGGCAGATGGATTAGCTCGAACCCCATCAACGCACGGCGCGGGGTCTGGCGCGTGCCGCCGGGACGGCCCCGTGACACTGCGCCGCAGCGAAACGGGGGCGCAACAATCGGTCGAAAGGCCGCAGGTACGGGCATTTTTATTGCGCTGCGCCTGCAAAACCACTAGGACACCGCAACGCAGGACAAGGATGTGAATCATGGCCCATGACGGACAGGACCTGACCGCCGCACCGCAAGTTATCCTCCCCGGTCTCCTCGGACTGACGGCCGCGGCCGTGGCCCCGGCCGAGACGATCCTGAAAACGGCCACCGAGCGGCTGCGCGCCGAGGTGACGGAAGACGGCCGCGTGTCGGGCACGCTGGTGGAGCTGCACCAGACTGCCGCGCACGGCCTCGCATGGCTGGCGACTTACGTCGAATCGCTGCGCCAGATGCAGGCCTGGGCCGAGAAGCTGGACGCCGAAGGCCGCTTCGGCGAGACCGAGCAGCTGATCCTGCAGATCGCCTTCGGCGAATACCTCTGGCAGATCCAGGGCGGCATCCCCATGAGCCAGGGCGAGATCCTGCGGCTTCAGGACATCGGCCTCTCGCAGGAGGACATGCGCGCGCTGATGGCGCCCGAGGTCCTGACGCTCACCCGGGAGGGCAACACCCAGGCCGCGCGCACGCGCCTCGTGGAGCTCATGCAGGAACGCGCCGCAGAGGCGACCGTGGGCGCCACGGGTCTCGACGAAGAGCTCGAGATGATCCGCGAGCAGTTCCGCCGCTACGCCGTGGACAAGATCGAGCCCCACGCGCATGACTGGCACCTCAAGGATGAGCTCATCCCGATGGAGACGATCCGCGAGCTTGCCGAGATGGGCGTGTTCGGCCTCACCATTCCCGAGGAATATGGCGGGCTGGGCATGTCGAAGGCCTCCATGTGCGTCGTCTCCGAAGAGCTCTCGCGCGGCTATATCGGGGTGGGCTCCCTCGGCACCCGGTCGGAAATCGCGGCCGAACTCATCATCTGCGGCGGCACCGCCGAGCAGAAGGAAAGATGGCTTCCGGGGCTCGCCTCGGGCGAGGTTTTACCGACGGCCGTCTTCACCGAACCCAACACGGGCTCAGACCTCGGCGCGCTGCGCACCCGGGCGGTCAAGGATGAAAACGGCGACTACCTGGTCACGGGCAACAAGACGTGGATCACCCACGCCACGCGCACCCATGTCATGACGCTGCTCGCGCGCACCGATCCCGAGAGCACAGACCACCGCGGCCTGTCCATGTTCCTGGCCGAGAAGACGCCCGGCACCGACGAGGATCCGTTTCCGACCGACGGCATGACCGGCGGCGAGATCGAGGTTCTGGGCTACCGCGGCATGAAGGAGTATGAACTCGGCTTCGACGGCTTCCGCGTGAAGGGAGAGAACCTGCTCGGCGGCGAGGAGGGCAAGGGCTTCAAGCAGCTCATGCAGACCTTCGAGAGCGCGCGCATCCAGACCGCAGCGCGCGCCGTTGGCGTGGCGCAGTCCGCGCTCGACGTGGCCATGCGTTACGCGCAGGATCGCAAGCAGTTCGGCAAGCCGCTCATCGCATTCCCGCGCGTCTCCGGCAAGCTCGCCATGATGGCGGTGGAGATCATGGTGGCGCGCCAGCTCACCTATTTCTCGGCCTTCGAGAAGGACGAGGAGCGGCGCTGCGACCTCGAGGCCGGCATGGCCAAGCTTCTGGGCGCGCGCGTTGCATGGGCCGCGGCCGACAACGGGCTCCAGATCCACGGCGGGAACGGCTTCGCGCTGGAATACGGGATCAGCCGCATCCTGTGCGACGCGCGCATCCTCAACATCTTCGAGGGCGCCGCGGAGATCCAGGCGCAGGTCATCGCGCGGCGGCTGCTCGGCTGAGCCCCCGCACCGCCTTTGCAAGGGTCATCGCAAGTGCCGCCGCCCCGTCCGGGCCGGCGGCCCTTGCATGTTTCACGACCCCGACCTGCCGTCGGCGCGCTCCACGGCCGAAGAGATATCCTTCCACGCGCTCTCGAACCCAGCCTTCAGCTCGTCCCACGCGCCATCCCCGGCCGCCCGCATCCGGTCGAGCGTGGCGCGCGCCTCGTCGGCGCGTTCCTGCAAGGCGGCGACCCGGCGCTCGTAGTCTTCGCGGGCCTCCGCCTGGTCCTTCTCGGCCTTCTCCTTCAGCTCGTCGATCCGGCCATCTAGCCAGTCGAGCTGATCCTCGGCCCGCGTGATATAGGTGTTTCGATCCATCTCCGGCCTCCCTCCAGCCGCGCGCCCGCCAGGGGTATGGCGGAACGCATCGGCTGCAGTGAACCACGCCGCCGCGCGCGGCGCCACGGCGAACCGGCGCCGGCGCGCAGGGTCATTGCGGGCCGGCGCCCTCGGGCCGGTCGATACCGGGCAGCCACGGCTTGATGTCGAGCACGGGTGTCCCGTCGAAGGCGTCGGTCGCGTCGATCTTCAGCACGCCCGTGTCCATGTCCAGCGACACGATCCGCACCAGCTGCATCGTCACCGGATTCGGCCGCACCGGCGAGCGAAGCGCGAAGGTGCCGCGCGGACCGTCGGCATGGGCCGGCGCCTGCACGATGAGGTCGCGCCGCTTCGCCCCGAACCATGCCAGAAGCCAGATCCATTGATCCGGCGCGAGCCCGCACAGCCCCGCGCGGTAAGGTGCGTCAAGTTCGATCCTTGCGTTGCCGCCGCCTCTCTCCCGCGCCTGACGCATGTTGCGCGGACAGTCGCCCGCGCGCCAGTCGGACCGGATGCGCCCGATGAAGCAGAGCCCTGCCTCGGGTTCCGCGCCGGGCTCGAAGCCGAGCGCCACCTCGCCGGGGCGCGCGCCGCTCATGCCCGCGCGCTTTCGCGGGCCAGCAGGTCGACGTAGCGCTGACGCGCCTGCGGCAGCGGCCGGTCTCCGAGCTGCGGCGCGAGATGGTGATGCAGGAAATGCCCCGTGGTGCCGAGCGCCTGCGCGATCTCGTCCTCCTCGGCCTCGCCCGCGCCGACGAGGCAGGGCGGCAGCGGCAGAAGGCGATCCGCCCAGTCTCCGGCCGCCGCGCGCGTCACCGCGCGACCCGTGCGCGGGGAGACGTAGGCGAGCCCCTCGGTCGCGCCCGTCACGGCGCAGGCCGACAGGTCGAGGCCGAATCCCATCTCCTCGAGCAGCGCAAGCTCCCAGCGCAGGTAGGCGAGCGGCCAGAGCTCCGCCTCGGGCAGAAGGTCCATCAACGCGACGCTGCGGCGATAGAGAGCGGGGTGCGGGGCGCGCTCGGGCAGGCAGAAGGCCAGCAGCGCCGTGACCGCGGAAAGACCGGCGAGCGCCCGCCTGTCGCCAAGCGCGGTCGCCGCGCGGGAGCGCACGGGCTCCACCGTGAAGCTGCCGATATGCTCTTCCAGCCGGGCGCGCCACGCGAGGTCGAGCTGCGCGCCGGGCTGCAGGATCGGCGCGACGCGGCGCGAGGTGCCGCCGCGCACGACGCCGGCGTGGCGGCCATGCGCCTCGGTGAAGACCTCGATGATCGCCGCGCTTTCGCCGTGCGGACGCACCGCCAGCAGAAGCCCTTCGTCACGCCATTCCATGCCGCAACCCTGCCCCGCGGGGGCGGCGCTGTCCATCCCGCAGCACGTCAGCCGTCGAGCCCCGGCTCGTCCAGCAGGTGCCGGCCCGCGCGATCCTCGACCTCTATCACCCAGAGATCGGGATCGACGGCACGCTGGCGCGCGACGGCGGCGTCCACCTCCGGCTCCGGCCCCTCGGCCAGAACCTCCCAGCGCCGCGTTCCCGCCATCGGGTCGGAGAAGCGCGAGAAGACCCGCGCACGCCCGTCGAGCGTGGCGAGCTTCACCAGAACCGCGCCCGCCTGGGGGTCACCGCGCGCCGTTACATAGGCCGGCACCCCGGCGAGCGTCAGACGCCGCAGGTAGGCCTCCACCCAGAAGCGCGCGGTCAGCCGTTCCATGCGCATCGCCCCGCAACCCCGGCGCACCCTTGCCGCCGCGCGCGGCGCGTATAGCTTGCGGAACGAAAGGGAAGCTTCGTCATGTCCAGTTCCGTGCCCTTCGTCGTCAAGGCGATCCTGATCGCTGGTGCTGCCGTCAACCTCGCCGCCGTCGTTCTGGGTCTCGGCGGGCCATGGCCCGTGCTCCAGCTCGCAGCCAATCTGGCCATGCTGGGCGCCGCCGGCTGGCTCGTCTGGCGCTGGATCGGCCGCTCCTAGCCGCCGTCGCGGAAATCGAGACCCATCTGGTCGTAGCGCTCGGCCTCTTCCTGCCAGTTCTCGCGGACGCGCACCTGCACGAAGAGATGCACTTTGCGGCCGAGGAATTCCTCGAGCTCTTCCCGCGCGGCCTTCGAGATCGCCTTGATCGTTTCGCCCTTGTGGCCGAGCACGATGCCCTTGTGCCCGTCGCGCGCGACGTAGATCACCTGCTCGATCCGCGCGGAGCCGTCCTTGCGCTCGTCCCAGCTCTCCGTCTCGACGGTCAGCTGGTAGGGCAGTTCCTGATGCAGCCGCAGCGTCGCCTTCTCGCGCGTCGTCTCGGCCGCGATGATGCGCAACGGCAGGTCCGCGATCTGGTCTTCCGGGTAGAGCCACGGCCCCTCGGGCAGTTCCTCGGCGAGCCAGCGGCGCAGATCCTCCACGCCATGGCCCTTCTCGGCCGAGATCATGAAGGTGCGCGCGAAGTCGAACCGGTCGTTGAGATCGCGGGCGAGCGCGAGAAGCCGCTCCGACGCCACCCGGTCGATCTTGTTGATGGCGAGCGCCACGGGCCGCCCGCCGGCGATCTCGCGCAGGCGCTCGAGGATCTCCTCGACCCCCGGGGTGACGCCGCGATGCGCCTCGACGAGCAGCACGACGATGTCGGCGTCCGCCGCCCCGCCCCACGCGGCCGCGACCATTGCCCGGTCGAGCCGGCGCCGCGGCTGGAAGAGGCCGGGCGTGTCCACGAAAACGATCTGCGCGGGCCCCTCGATCGCCACGCCGCGGACGCGTGCCCGCGTCGTCTGCACCTTGTGGGTCACGATCGAGACCTTCGCGCCCACCATCCGGTTGGTGAGCGTGGACTTGCCCGCATTGGGCTCTCCGATCAGGGCGACGAAGCCCGCGCGAGTGGGGTTTTCGGTCATTCGCCTGTCACCTCCGCCAGCAGACGGCGCGCGGCCTCCTGCTCGGCCTGTCGCTTGCTGCCGGCTTGCGCCGCCTGCGCGCGGCCATCGGCCAGCCGCGCCTCTATGGTGAATACCGGCGCGTGGTCCGGTCCGGTGCGCCCTGTCTCGACATAGCTCGGCGGAGGCAGCGCCCGCGCCTGCGCCCATTCCTGAAGCGCGGTCTTGGCGTCGCGGGCATCCGCCTCGACCCCGCCCACGCGCGGGCCCCAGAGGCGCAGCACGAGCGCGCGCGCAGCGGCGTAGCCGGCGTCGAGATAGACCGCGGCGATCACCGCCTCCATCGCGTCGCCCAAGAGCGCCTGCTTGCGCCGCCCGCCCGAGATCATCTCGGACCGGCCCAGCCTCAGGACGTCGCCAAGGCCCACCTCGCGCGCCACGTCGGCGCAGGTTTCCTTGCGGACGAGCGCGTTGTAGCGCGGGGCGAGCTGCCCTTCGGCAGCCTCGTGATCGGCTTCGAGCAACGCCTCGGCCATCACGAGGCCCAGCACCCGGTCGCCGAGGAATTCCAGCCGCTGGTTGTCGGGGCGCGTCGGACCCGACCGCGAGGCATGGGTCAGCGCCTCGGCCAGAAGCGCGGGCCGCGCGAAGGCGTGTCCGATGCGCGCCTCGAAGGCCCGGATGTCCGCCGAAAGCTTCAATCGATCCCCTTGAAGAACCGGTCGCCGCGCCACGTCCAGAAGAACAGCATCGACCGCCCCGCCGACGAGAACATGATCCGGTCGGCACGGCCGATCAGGTTGGCGTGCGGCACGAAGCCCACGCCGCCCACCTGCCCCGGCACGCGGCTGTCGGAGGAGTTGTCGCGATTGTCGCCCATCATGAAGTAGTGCCCTTCCGGGACCGTGTAGACGGGCGTGTTGTCCGCGGCCTGCCGGCCGATGTTGAGCACCGTGTGCGTCTCGCCGTTGGGCAGCGTCTCGACGAAGCGCTCCTTCTCGCACACCGCGCCGTCGCCCACCGGCGCGTTGGCGCAGCGCGGGCGGATGCCCTGCGGGCCCTGGGGCTCCATGATCTCGGTGAAGGTGCCCGCGGGCTCGAGCTCTACCGGGTCGCCGTTGATGTGCAGCACCCCGTCCACCATCCGGATGCGGTCTCCGGGCAGGCCGACCACGCGCTTGATGAAATCGCGCCCGTTGCCGGGGTGGCGGAACACCGCCACGTCGCCGCGCACCGGCTCGCTTCCGAGGAAGCGGCCCTCGCCGCCCTGAAGCCATCCGCAGAAATCCTCGGCGTCGATGTCGAGCCCGATGGCCCCGATCCGGATCGACGGGCAGGAGGCATAGGAATAGCCGTAGGACATCTTGTTGACGAAAAGGAAGTCGCCCACGAGGAGCGTTTCCTTCATCGAGGGCGAGGGTATCCAGAAGGGCTGAAAGAAGACCGTGCGGAACACGCCGGCGATCAGGAGGGCGTAGACGATCGTCTTGACGGTCTCGACGACCGCGCTGCCTTTTTTCGCCTCCGCCATGGGATGCCTCCGGCTGTGTGTTGCCGGCGCTTCATGGGCGCGGGCGCAGGGGGTGTCAAGGCAGGCGCCCTGCGCTCAGCCGTCCTGCGGCGCGCGGCCGCGCAGCGCGGAGAGGGCGGCCGTCGCCTCTGCCGCCGCGGCGGCGACCGCGCGGTCGACGGCGCGGTCGAGCGCCGCGCCCGGATCCGCGGCGAGATCCGCCGCCACGGCGCCGAGGCCGAGCGCGGCCGCCTGCATTTCGGCCAGGCTGGCCTCGGCCTTCTCCAGGCGCGCCTCGAGTCGCCGCGCGTCGTCGCCCGTCAGGCCGGCCGCCTCCGCCCTCAGGCTCGCGATATCGGACCGGAGCGCGGCAACCTCCGCGGCCAGCGCCTCCGCGCCCCGGCCGAGCGGAGAAAGCTCGGACGCGGCCTCTGACAGCGCGGCGGCGAAGCCATTCTGAACATCCTCGAGCGTCGTCGCGAGGCGCATCCCGAAAAACAGGCAGACCGCGATCAGGATCAGCGTCGCATTGAGCAGCGCGAGTCCGAGGTCGCGGAACGTGCGCCGCACCCGGCGGACGGTGTCGGACATGGGAGAAGCTCCTTTCCTGGGGGCGACGCCATCAACAGGCCAGAGATCCGCACCCGGTGTCCAGCTTCAGGGCTCCGGAAGCGCCTCGATCACCACGAAGGCCTGCGCCCAGGGATGATCGTCGGTCAGCGTGACATGGATGACCGCGACATGGCCCTGCGGCGTCATCTCCGCGAGGCGCTCCGCCGCCCAGCCGGTGACGTGCATGATCGGCTGGCCGGTGCGGAGGTTGCTCACATGCATGTCCTTCCAGGCGATGCCCATGCGCAGTCCGGTGCCCAGCGCCTTGGAGCACGCCTCCTTCGCCGCCCAGCGCTTCGCGTAGGTACCAACCGTGTCGCGCCGTCTCTCGGACTTGCGCTGCTCCTCCTCGGTGAAGACGCGGTTGCGGAACCGGTCGCCGAACCGCTCGAGCGTGCGCGCGATGCGCTCGATGTTGGCAAGATCGGTGCCGACGCCGAGGATCATCCGCCAGCCCCCCCTTCCGCGAAGAGCGGAAAGCTCACGCCGAGCGCCCAGGCGAGGATGAGGCCCAGGGCGAGCCCGGCCGCCGCGGCGCCGCCGGTGCGCGCCGCCCAGCGTCCCATCAGGCCGTATACGACGTAGAAAAGCAGGATCACCGGGGCGATGAGCGCGAGGAAGAAAAGCCGCTCGAAATCGAGCGCCACGGCCAGGCCCAGCGAAACGAAGAAGGCCAGCCGCGCCGCGATCCGCTGCCAGAGCGGCGCGCGCCCGCCCATCGTCACGAGGCCGTCGGCCAGCATGAAGGGCACCGCGCCCGCCGCGAGGGCGAGGATGATCCACCCGCGCTCTGCCGTCGGCCAGAAATTCGCGCCGTAGCGGTCGAGCACGAAGCCGAACACGCCGAGCCCCCAGACAAGCAGCGCCAGCGTGGCGACCGGCGAGACCCGGCCAAGCGGCACGCCGAACCAGCGCAGAAGCGCGAGCTGCACGCCCCCGAAGACCAGGAGATGCACGGCGAGGTAGTCGGCCACCAGCACCGGCAGCGCGTTCACGTCTATCGGCACGGAGATGAGCGGCGCGAGCAGCGCCGGGGCCGTCACCGCGATCGCGAAGCGGCGCGCCGGAAGAGGGGCGCGCGGAACGCGCCTGTCGGGCAGCAGATGGGAAAGCGGCCAGGCCAGCGTCACCACCGATGCCAGAAGCGCCAGCAGCCACGGCCCTGTGCGGGGCACGGCGACGGCGCTCTCGCGCCCGTAGGCGGCATCGAGCCACGCCAGCGCCTCCTCCCGTCCCGCCTTGCTGTAGAGCACGGCGACATGTTCGGCGAGCGGCGCCACGGCCGCGCGGCGGACGACGTCGCCGGCGCGCGCCGTCTCGCCCTCGCGGGCCGCGGGATCGACCATGCGCAGCGCGTCGCGCGCGAAGTCGCGCAGGCCGGGCTCCCACTGGCCGGAAATCATCAGGAGCCGCTCGGGCGCCTCTGCGGTCACCGCCTGGCTGAACGCCGATATGGCGACGACCGGCCCGAGGCGGGGTTCGCGAAGCGCGGCGCGGATGATGATGTCGGTCGCCATGGAATGGCCCAGAAGCGCCACGTTCCCGTCCCAGCCTTCGCGCGCGCGGCCTTCGCCCACGACGCGCAGCGTCTGATCGATCAGCCGCTGCGTGGTGCCGTCGATGCTGTCCACGTCGCCCGACATCGGCACCGGGTTGCGCCCGTGCCCCTCGAAGTCGAAGGCCCAGACGCGATAGCCCGCCCGCGCCAGGGGCAGCGCGTAGGCCTGCATCATCTGCCGCGAGCCCGCGAAACCATGGGCGATGACGACGAGGGGACCCTCCGCGCCCGCAGCAGCATAGCGCGTCACGGGCGTCTCGCCCACATGGAAGCGGTCGATCCCGATGCCGAAGCGGGCGGCCTCGAGTTGCCACAGCGCCACGAGGCCCACCAGCCCCGCGACGAGCGCCGCCGCCCAGCGGCGCAGAAGGATGGGCGCGGGCGTCATGACGCGTCGGTGCGGGCGTGATCCATGATCCGGCGCATCTCCTCGATCGCGCCCCGGAGTCCGCGGAAGATCGCCTCGCCGATGAGAAAATGCCCGATGTTGAGCTCCCGGACCTCGAGAAGCGCGGCGACGGGACCCACCGTGTCGTAGGTGAGCCCGTGGCCGGCATGCACCTCGAGCCCCAGGCCATGCGCGAAGGCGGCCATCTCGGCCAGCCGGGCAAGCTCGGCGTCGCGGTCGGCGAAGCGCCCCTCGGCATGGGCGTCGCAATAGGCGCCGGTGTGCAGCTCGATCACCTGCGCCCCGATCCGGTGCGCGGCCTCGACCTGCGCGCGCTCGGCGGCGATGAAGATCGACACCCGACAGCCCGCCTCGCGCAGGGGGGCGATGAAATGGGCCAGCCGGTTTTCCTCCCGCGCGACCTCGAGCCCGCCCTCGGTCGTCCTTTCCTCGCGCTTCTCGGGCACGATGCAGACGGCGTGCGGCCCGTGGCGCAGCGCGATCGCCTGCATCTCGTCGGTGGCGGCCATTTCGAAGTTGAGCGGCACGCTCAGCGCGTCCATCAGCCCCTCGATATCGGCATCGGTGATATGGCGGCGATCTTCGCGCAGATGCGCGGTGATGCCGTCGGCGCCGGCCTCCTCGGCCAGCCTCGCCGCGCGCAGCGGGTCGGGAAAGGCGCCGCCGCGGGCGTTCCGCACCGTCGCCACATGGTCGATGTTCACGCCGAGCCTGAGATCGGGTTGGGCCATGCGGTCCTCCTTTTGGTCGCGCGTCCGCCTACTTCGTGCCGGAGCGTTCGTCAGCCCCGGCAGAAGAAGCGCGATGCAGCTTCTTTTCCAGCCGCTCCATGACCTTGGCGGCACGGCGTTTCTGATAGGCGCGGATCACGGGCACGGACAGGAAATACATGGCCGTGGCGGCGATGATCCCGGGAATGATCCCGCCGATCGTGTAGGGCAGGAACACGTCGTCGTAGAAGACCGCCAACCCGCGCCAGTCCTGCGGCGCACCGGTGAGCCAGGCCCAGAGATTGTCGCGCAGATCGCCCCCCGCCCCCATGAACTTGTCGAGCAGCGACCGGCCGTCCTTCTCGTCGAAGGTGGTCCCCATGAGGAGGTGACCGGTCTTCAGGGAGATGACCCCGATCGGGACATAGGTGAGCGGATTGCCGAAGAACGTTCCGAACAGCGAGGCGATGACGTTGCCGCGCATCATCCAGGCCATCGCCATGGCGATGAAGAAATGAAGCCCGTAAAACGGCGTGAAGGTCACGAAGACGCCCGCCCAGATGCCCCGCCCGATACTTTCCGGCGTGCCCGGCAGGCGTCGCATCCGATACTTTACGTAACGGAAAGCACGCCCCCAGCCCCCCTTGGGCCAAAGCGCGGTGGCCATGACCGTCCACCAGTTGCGTCTGTCGCGGCGCTTGAAGACCACGGGGGCGTTCCTTCAGCTCGCGCGCGGCTCCTGCGAGGCGCGGGAGAGGTCGCGAAACCGCTCGACCGCGGCCACGTCGCTCTCGGCTTCCAGCGCCGAGGCGATCGAATGCAGATGCTCGGCGTCGCGCAGGTCCACGTCGATCAGCAGGCGATAGAAATCGGGTTTCCTGTCGACGAATTCGAGATCTGAGATATTGGCCTTCTGCTCTCCGATCAATGTGCAAATACGTCCCAGAACACCGGCGTCGTTGCCGATGGTGACGTCGAGCGTCACCGTGTAGACGGGCGGGTGGCTTCCGGCCTGCCAGTGCAGGTCCATCCAGCGCGCGGGCTGGTCCTCGAACTGGGCGAGGACCCCGCAATCGATCGCGTGGACCACCACCCCCCGCCCGCGCCAGGTGATGCCCACGATCCGCTCGCCCGGCAACGGCTGGCAGCACGGCGCACGCTCGAAATTCTGGCCGGGATCGAGGCCGATCACGGCGCGCGAAGTGTCGATCTGGGCGACGTCCTTCGGCGCGAGATCGGGGTAGACCGCCCGCACCACCTCCTGCGCGGTCAGCTCGGCCGAGCCCATGCGTGCCAGAATCTCGTGCCGGTCGGGCAGGCGCAGCCGCTTGGCGGCGGTGTCGAGCGCCTTGTCCGTGGCCTTCTTGCCCACGTTCTCGAAGGCTGCGCGCACCAGTTCGCGGCCGAGGCGCACGAAGCGTTCGCGGTCCTGCTCGCGCAGGGCGCGCCGGATCGCCGACTTGGCCTTGCCGGTAATCGCGATCTCCAGCCAGGACGGCTGCGGCGTCTGGCCCTCGGCGGTGATGACCTCCACCGACTGACCGTTCTTGATGCGCGTCCAGAGCGGCACGCGCAGCCCGTCGATCTTGGCGCCGACGCAGGAACTGCCGATCCGCGTATGGATCGCGAAGGCGAAGTCGATGGGCGTCGCGCCCCGCGGCAGCTTCACCACGTCGCCCTTGGGCGTGAAGCAGAACACCTGGTCCGAGTACATCTCGAGCTTCACCGCCTCGAGGAACTCGTGATGGTCTTCCTCGGCGTCGAACTGCTCGGTCAGTTGCGAGATCCACTTGGCCGGATCGACCGCGAACGGGTTCTCGGCGCGCACCCCGTCCTTGTAGGACCAGTGCGCGGCCACGCCCGTCTCGGCGACATCGTGCATTGTCTGCGTGCGGATCTGCACCTCGACGCGCTTGCCGTCGCGCCCGGACACCGTCGTGTGGATGGAGCGGTAGCCGTTCGACTTGGGCTGGCTGATATAGTCCTTGAACCGGCCCGGCACGGCGCGCCAGCGCTGGTGGATCGCGCCCAGCGCGCGGTAGCAGTCCATCTCGGATCGCGTGATGACCCGGAAACCGTAGATGTCGGAAAGCCGGGAGAAGGCGAGCTCCTTCTCCTGCATCTTGCGCCAGATCGCGTAGGGCTTCTTGGCACGGCCGAACACCTCGGCCTCGATGCCGGCGGCCTTCAGCTCGTGGCGCATGTCGCCCGTGATCCGCTCGATCACGTCGCCCGCTTCCTTCTGAAGCGTGATGAAACGGCGCATGATCGAGGCGCGCCCCTCGGGGTTGAGCACCCGGAAAGCGAGATCCTCGAGCTCCTCGCGCATCCACTGCATGCCCATGCGCCCGGCGAGGGGCGCGTAGATGTCCATCGTCTCGCGCGCCTTCTGCGCCTGCTTGTCGGGGCGCATGGCCTTGATGGTGCGCATGTTGTGCAGACGATCGGCCAGCTTCACGAGGATCACCCGGAGATCCTTGGACATCGCCATGAAGAGCTTGCGGAAATTTTCCGCCTGCCGCGTCTCGGAGGAGCTGAGTTGCAGGTTGGTAAGCTTCGTCACCCCGTCCACGAGCATCGCCACCTCGTCGCCGAACCGCGTCGCGACCTCGGAGTAGGTGGATTTCGTGTCCTCGATCGTGTCGTGGAGAAGCGCGGTGACGATGGTGGCGTCGTCAAGCCGCTGCTCGGCGAGGATATGGGCCACCGCCACGGGATGGCTCCAGTAAGGCTCTCCGGAATGGCGGAACTGGCCTTCGTGCATGGCACGGCCATACTCGAACGCCTGGCCGATCAGGCCAGCGTTGCTGCGGGGGTTGTAGCTCTTGATGCGCGCGGCGAGGTCTTCCGCCCCGCCGATACGCATTTCCGTCTCGAGTTCCAGTGTCAGCCCTGTCTCTGTGCCTCGAGAAGCTGGCGCAGAAGCGTCTCGTCGGGCATTTCATCCTCTGCCGGCTTGTCGGCTTCCGAGCCGCCGCCCATCAGAAGCGACATGGAATCCTCTTCGGGCTCGTCCACCTCGATCTGGGTCTGGTTCGACTCGATCAGCCGCTCGCGCAGCGCGTCTGCGGATTGGGTTTCGTCGGCGATCTCGCGCAACGCCACCACCGGGTTCTTGTCGTTGTCGCGTTCGACGCTGAGCGGCGCGCCGGCCGAGATCTCGCGGGCGCGATGCGCGGCGAGCATGACAAGTTCGAACCGATTGGGAACCTTGTCGACGCAGTCTTCGACGGTCACGCGGGCCATGGGCACTCCAATTCATCAGGTGCGAGAGCAAAGCCGAATGTCTAGCGCCCACGCAGGAAAAACGCAAGCGGCGAATCAGAGCGGCACGACCTCGCTGCGCAGGTCGTCCGGCAAGGCGCGGCAAAGCTGCGCCACGTCCGCGCCGAGCACCGGATGCACCCAGCCCGGCGCCACCTCGGCGAGCGGCACCAGCACGAAGGCGCGCTCATGCATCCTGGGATGTGGAAGAATCAGTTCCCCCGGCGCCTCCTCGGACTGTGCCACGGGCGGCAGGGCGCGCCAGGCCTCGAACGTGGCGCGGTCCGGCAGGACCGCATCGCCCAGCGCGAGAAGATCGAGGTCCAGCGTCCGCCGCCCCCACCGCCGGACGCGCTCGCGCCCGTGCGCGCGCTCCACCGCGTGCAGCAGATCCAGCAGCCCGCGCGGTGGGCCGTCCCATTCCAGAACCGCGGCGGCGTTGACGTAATCGGGCCCCGCGCCCGCGGGAAAGCACGGCGTCCGGTAGAAGCGGCTGACCGCGCGCACCGGGGCCTCGCCCGCGGCAAGGTCGGACAGCGCCGCTTCCAGCGTCTCGCGCAGCGTGCGCCCCGGGCGCGGCACGTTCGCGCCGAGCGCGATCAGCGCGGTCCCGATGCCGCCACGCGCGCTGCTCCGGGTCTCTTGAGGTTCGGGGCCGATAAGCTATCCTCGTGAATTATTGCTGGAACGACGTTTTCCCCGGCAGCGCCGTCGCACGCGCGCCACCGGCCACGACAATTGGAAGGATCCCGGATGTTTTACAAGGACGAACGGCTTGCGCTGTTCATCGACGGCTCGAACCTCTACGCGGCCACGCGGGCGCTCGGCTTCGACATCGATTTCAAGCTTCTGCGGCACGAGTTCATGCGCCGGGGCAAGCTTCTGCGCGCGTTCTACTACACCGCGATCCTGGACACCGAGGAGTATTCGCCGGTCCGCCCGCTGGTCGACTGGCTGCAATACAACGGCTTCACCATGGTCACGAAGCCGGCGAAGGAGTTCACGGACGCGCAGGGCCGCCGCAAGGTGAAGGGGAACATGGACATCGAGCTGGCCGTCGACGCGATGGAACTCGCCCCCCGGATCGATCACATCGTGATCTTCTCCGGCGACGGCGATTTCCGCCCGCTCGTCGAAAGCCTTCAGCGGCAAGGCGTCCGGGTGTCGGTCGTCTCCACCCTGCGCAGCCAGCCCCCCATGGTCGCGGACGAGCTGCGGCGGCAGGCCGACAACTTCATCGAGCTCGAGGATCTCAAGGACGTGATCGGCCGCCCGCCGCGCGAGCAGCCGGCAGACCGCGACATCCGCGTGGCGACCGGGGACTGAACGCACCCCGCCCGATCGCGCCATGTGGGCCGAGATCTCAGCGCTCTCCAGCCTTTTCGTCGTCGCCTTCGGGGCGGCGACCATCCTTCCGTTCCAGTCCGAGATCCTGTTCGTGGGCCTGCAGGCGGGCGGCGTCTCGCCGCCCTGGCTGCTCGTGGTGGTCGCCTCGCTGGGCAACACGCTCGGCGCCGTCGTCAATTACGTGATGGGCATCTGGATCGAGCATTTCCGGCACCGTCGCTGGTTCCCGGTCCGCGAGGCCGACCTGGACCGCGCCCAGCGCTGGTACGCCCGCTGGGGCGTGTGGACCCTGCTTCTGAGCTGGGCGCCCTTCGGCGACGCCTTCACAGTCGTGGCGGGGATCATGCGCACGCCGCCCTGGCTGTTCCTCGTCCTCGTCACCGCTGCCAAGACCGGCCGCTACGCCGCGCTGGCCTGGGCCACGGGCGCGGTCAGTCCCTGAAGATGGCGGCGCGGCGGTTCACGTCGTTGTGGATCTCGACGATCTCTTCGGGCCACGTGCTCTTTATGAAGGCAAGGACGTCCAGGATCTCGTCCTTCGTCAGCACCTCGCCGAAGCCGATCATGCCGGAGCGATAGTCGCCGCCGACGACCGCCTCCGTCCCGCGCGTGACGATATCCACCAGAAGCGCGTCGGCATGATGCCAGGTGTGGCCCGAGGCGTCATGCGGGGGCGCGGGCATCAGGCCGTCGGGGCCCGGCGCGCGCCAGTCGGGCGCGCCCTCCAGCGCCGTGCCGTGGCAGGCCGCGCAATGGGTTCCGTAGATCGCCTCTCCGTTCGCGACCCGCGACGGATCCTCGTAGGGAAGCATCCCTTCCGCGAGGGCCGGTCCCGCAAGAAGCAGCGCGGCCATGAGGGCGATGGGCATCATTCGGGGTCTCCGTCCGGAAACGCACATACCAGTTCCGGATGCCGTCGCTTTGCAAGGCTGTCAATTCACGAACGCGCGGGGTGCCGGTCTCTGGACGCGCTGCCCGCTGGAGTCTAGGTCTTGAGCATGATCCCGGAGGCCGCGATGACCAAACCCGCCCTCACCCTCTACCTCGCCGCGCCGCGCGGCTTCTGCGCGGGCGTGGACCGTGCGATCCAGATCGTGGAACTGGCGCTCGAGAGATGGGGCGCGCCCATCTACGTCCGCCACGAGATCGTCCACAACCGGTTCGTCGTCGACGGGTTGCGCGCCAAGGGCGCGGTCTTCGTGGAAGAGCTCGACGAATGTCCCGACGACCGGCCGGTGATCTTTTCCGCCCACGGGGTTCCGAAAGCCGTGCCGGCGGAGGCCGCGCGGCGCGAGATGCTTTTCGTGGACGCGACCTGCCCGCTGGTCTCGAAGGTGCACATCGAGGCCGAGCGGCATCACGAGAACGGCCTTCAGATGATCATGATCGGCCACGCCGGCCACCCCGAGACGGTGGGCACCATGGGCCAGCTTCCCGAAGGCGAGGTCCTCCTCGTCGAGACGGTGGAGGACGTGGCGCGGGTCGAGGTCCGCGACCCCGAGAGGCTTGCCTTCGTCACCCAGACGACCCTTTCGGTGGACGACACGGCGGGCATCGTGGCCGCGCTGAAGGCCCGCTTCCCCGCCATCTTGGGCCCCCACAAGGAGGACATCTGCTACGCCACCACCAACCGGCAGGAGGCGGTGAAGGCGATGGCCCCGCGCGCCGACGCGATGCTCGTGGTGGGCGCGCCCAACTCGTCGAACTCGCAGCGCCTGGTCGAGGTCGGACGCAACGCGGGCTGCCCCTACGCCCAGCTCGTGCAGCGTGCGCGCGACATCGACTGGCGCGCGCTCGACGGTATCTCCAGCATCGGCGTCACCGCCGGCGCCTCGGCTCCCGAGGAGCTGGTGGAAGAAGTCATCGACGCTTTCCGCGACCGGTACGACGTGACGGTGGAACAGGTCGAGACGGCGCAGGAGAACGTCAATTTCAAGGTGCCGCGCGTGCTGAGGGAACCGGCCTGATGCAGGAGCATTTCGGCGCCGGGGCGCAGTGGGCACTGCTGCGCCGGGGCCGTCCCCTCTTCGACATCGCCGCAGAAGATCGCCGCCGGCGCGACGGCCGACGTTTGGCGGGGCACGCATCTTTCGCCGACACCCCGATCCGCGGGCGCGCTCCGGTGGCGCGATTCCGGCGCGATGCCCTTGGCCGGAGCGCCCTTGGCGCATCCGCCCCCGCCGCCGGGCGGATGCAGGACAAGGTGGCGGACACGGCGCGATGACCCGGATTCCCACAGCCGCCCTTGCCCTCGGCTTCGCGGGGCTGATCCCCTTCGTCTGGGGCGCGCTCACCATGCTCGACCCCGCGCTTCAGGCCTGGGGCGTTGAAGCCCTGGGCCCCCGCTTCGTCGGGCCCTACGTGATGCTGTTCTACGGCGCGATCATCCTGTCCTTCATGTCCGGGGTGCTCTGGGGCTTCGCCACGAAGGCCGACGGCGCGGTGGCGGCGGCCGGCTACGCGCTCTCGGTCGTCCCGGCGCTCTGGGCCTTCTTCATGACGGGGGGCGGTCCGACCCATGCGGGCATCAGCCTGATCGCGGGGTTCGTCGGCCTTCTCGGCCTCGACTGGCTTTTCGCCCGGCAGGGGCTCGCCCCGGGCTGGTGGATGCCGCTGCGCCTGCTCCTGACGGCGATCGTCGTGATCTGCCTGGCCGTGGGGGTCTTTGCGTGACCTCCGACCGGGAGACCGTGTCCGTCTATGACGCCGAAGCCGGCCGTTACGCGAAGGTGACGGCCGGGCTGCGCGACGATCCGGATCTGCTGGCCTTCATCGCGGATCTGCCCAGGGGCGGCCGCGTGCTCGATCTCGGCTGCGGGCCGGGGATCGCGGCGGCGGCGATGGCCGAGGCCGGCCTTGCCGTGGATGCGACCGACGCCTCCGCCGAGATGGTGCGCCTTGCCGCCGCGCAGCCCGGCGTCACCGCCTGGCAGGCAAGCTTCGAGGAGATCGGCGGCGCAGCGACGTATGACGGGATCTGGGCCAATTTCAGCCTGCTGCATGCCCCGCGGGAGGCCATGCCCCGCCATCTCGCCGCGATCCGCCGCGCGCTGAAGCCACGCGGCCGCTTCCATATCGGGGGCAAGACGGGCACCGGCGCCACCCGCGACCGGCTGGGGCGGCTTTACACCTACTACACCGAACCCGAACTCGAGACCCTACTGGCCGAGGCCGGCTTCGAGATCGTCGCCCGCCGGCGCGGCCGCGACAAGGGGCTGGACGGCGCGATGGCCGACTGGGTGACCTTCGCGGCCCTTGTGGCCCCCGCCCGGCGCGGCTAAGCCGCCCCGCATGGCCAAGCTCTACGCCTTCACCGACGGCGCCTGTTCGGGCAATCCCGGCCCCGGCGGTTGGGGCGCGCTCCTGCAGGCCGTCGAGGGCGAGACGGTCCTGCAGGAACGCGAGCTCAAGGGCGGCGAACCCGCCACCACCAACAACCGGATGGAACTGATGGCCGCCATCGCGGCGCTGGAGGCGCTGGGCCGCGCCTCCGAGATCACGATCGTTACCGACAGCGCCTATGTGAAGAACGGGGTGACCGGCTGGATCCACGGCTGGAAACGCAACGGCTGGAAGACCGCGTCGAAGAAGCCGGTGAAGAACGCCGAGCTCTGGCAAAGGCTCGACGCCGCGCAGGCGCGCCATGACGTGACGTGGGAATGGGTGAAGGGCCATGCCGGCCACCCCGAGAACGAGCGCGCCGACCAGCTCGCCCGCGAGGGCATGGCGCCCTTCAAGACGGGCTGACAGCGGGCACGCCCGGCCCTATATCGGCGCCAGCCGCAAAGGAGTGTCCCATGCCCGCCGTGAAGATCGCCCCCTCCATCCTCGCCGCCGATTTCGCCGATTTCGGCGCGGAGTGCCGCGCCGTCGAGGCGCAGGGCGCAGACTGGGTCCATGTGGACGTGATGGACGGCCATTTCGTGCCGAACATCACCTTCGGCCCGGCCATGTGCAAGGCGCTGCGCCCGCACATCTCCACCGTGATGGACGTGCACCTGATGATCGCGCCGGTCGATCCGCTGATCGGCGCCTTCGCCGAGGCGGGCGCGGACATCCTGACCGCCCACGTCGAGGCGGGACCGCACCTGCACCGCACGTTGCAGGCGATCCGGGCGGCGGGCGTGAAGCCGGGCGTCGCGCTCAATCCCGGCACGCCGGCCGAGGCCGTGGCGGAAGTGCTCGACCTGGTGGAGCTCGTTTGCGTGATGACGGTGAACCCGGGCTTCGGCGGGCAGAGCTTCATCGAAAGCCAGCTTCCCAAGATCGCGGCGCTCCGGCGGATGATCGGCGACCGCCCCATCCACCTGGAGGTGGACGGCGGCGTGGACGCGGCGACCGCGCCGCGTGTCGCGGAGGCCGGCGCCGACGTGCTCGTGGCGGGCTCGGCGGTTTTCAAGGGCGGCTCGGCGCAAGACCCCGCACCTTACGGAGAACACATCCGCGCCATTCGCGCGGCGGCCGAGGGCGTCTGGGCCTGAAGAGGAATTTTCGACCGAAAATTCCTAGGAACGCCGGCCCGGCCGCGCGAATTTTCGATCGAAAATTCGCGCTCAGCTGCCCTCGTGGAAATGGGCGTAGATCCGCTCGGCGAGCGCGCCCGAAATCCCCTCCACCGCCTTCAGGTCGGCGAGATCCGCCCGCGTCACCGCCTTGGCCGATCCGAAATGCTCCAGCAGGGCACGTTTGCGCGCCGCGCCCACGCCCGGCACCTCGTCGAGCGGGTTGGCCGCCACCGTCTTCGCCCGCTTCGCGCGGTGGCTGCCGATGGCGAAGCGGTGCGCCTCGTCCCTGAGCCGCTGCACGAAATAGAGCACCGGATCGTTGTGGCGCAGCGCGAAGGGACGTGCGCCGGGGCGGTGGAACTCTTCCTTGCCGGCGTCGCGGTCCACGCCCTTGGCTACCCCCACGACCGGGATGTCGGGCACGCCCAGCTCTTCGAGAATGCCCTGCACGGCGCTCACCTGGCCCGCGCCGCCGTCGATCAGCAGAAGGTCGGGCCAGGCGCCCGATCGCCGGTCGGGATCCTCCTTCAGAAGGCGCTTGAAGCGGCGGGTGAGCACTTCCTTCATCATGGCGAAATCGTCGCCCGGCGCCACGTCCTCGCCCCTGATGTTGAACTTGCGGTACTGGCCCTTCTCGAACCCTTCTGCGCCGGCCACGACCATCGCGCCCACGGCGTTCGTGCCCATGATGTGCGAGTTGTCGTAGACCTCGATCCGACGCGGCGGCTGCTCGAGCTCCAGCGCCTCGGCGAGGCCCTTCAGAAGCTTCGCCTGCGTCGCGGTCTCGGCCATGCGGCGCCCGAGGCTTTCCCGGGCGTTGCGCGCCGCCCCGGCCACGAGTTCGGCCTTCTCTCCGCGCTGCGGCACGAGGATTTCCGACTTTCGGCCGCGCTTGCCCGAAAGCGCCTCCTGCATGAGATCCGCGTTCTCGATGGGGTGCGACAGCAGCAGCAGCCGCGGCGGCTCCTTGTTGTCGTAGAACTGGCCGAGGAACGCCTCCATCACCTCGGCCTCGGAGACGTCCGCGCCGACCCGCGGGTAGAAATCGCGGTTGCCCCAGTTCTGGTTGGCGCGGATGAAGAACACCTGCACACAGGCCTGACCGCCCTCCATGTGCAGCGCGATCACGTCCGCCTCCGCCACGCCGCGCGGGTTGATGCCCTGCACGCCCTGGACCTGCGTCAGCGCGCGGATGCGGTCACGCAGGGCGGCGGCGCGCTCGAATTCCATCTTGTCGGCCGCCTCGGCCATCTCGGCCGCGAGCGTCTCCTGTATCGTGGTGGATCGTCCCGACAGGAAGCGCTCGGCGTCGCGCACGCTCGCGGCGTAATCCTCCTGCGAGATCAGCCCGACGCACGGTCCCGAGCAGCGCTTGATCTGGTAGAGCAGGCAGGGCCGGGTCCGGCTTTCGAACACCGAATCCGAGCAGTTGCGCAGCTGGAACACCTTCTGAAGCTGGTTCAGCGTGCGATTGACCGCGCCGGCGCTCGCGAAGGGGCCGTAATAGGCGCCCTTCTCCGTCTTGGCGCCCCTGTGCTTCCTGATTTGCGGGAACG
This sequence comes from Rhodosalinus sp. K401, assembly GCF_041365735.1. NCBI lineage: Bacteria > Pseudomonadati > Pseudomonadota > Alphaproteobacteria > Rhodobacterales > Paracoccaceae > Rhodosalinus > Rhodosalinus sp. K401. The sequence goes on from NZ_JBGFSI010000011.1 coordinate 39,628, forward strand.
GGTGGTCCTTGGCCACGAGGATGTTGGGAAAGCTCTTGTCGTCGCGCAGAAGCACGTTGTAGCGCGGCTTGAGCTGCTTGATGAGGTTCTGCTCGAGCAGCAGCGCCTCGGTCTCGGTCCGCGTCGTCAGGAACATCATCGAGGCGGTTTCGCGGATCATCCGCGCGATGCGCGGGCTGTGCCCCGACGGGCGGGCGTAGTTCGACACCCGCGCCTTGAGGTTGCGCGCCTTGCCGACATAAAGCACCCGGCTTTCCGCATCGAGCATGCGATAGACGCCCGGCGAACTGTCGAGTGTCTTCAGATAGCCCTGGATGCAGGCGTGCCCGGTCACGTTTCCGGAAGCGTCGGTTTCGGCGCGGTCGCTCATGGCGCAGAGATACGATTCCCCCGGTCCGGCTGCAATCTCGCGACCGTCATGGCAAGGGCAAACAAATCCACGGTTTCTGTGGATAAAGCTGCGGGCAAGTTTTGGGCAGACAAGGATTTTCGTTTGGTTCGGGTAGCTTCGCCGCTTTGCCCAATTTTTAGGCGCTCCTGCAAAACCTTGACTTCATTGCACATTTTTCACCACCTCGCCAAGACGATGAAATCGCACACAAATTTGTAAATCTTTCTTGAAGATCCTGTGACCGGTGCACAACTCGCGCGCCTTCCGGCCGCACGGCGGTCACTCGACGCCCAGCACGTCCGGCGTCTGCCAGGCGAGGTGCTGGCCGCCATCCACGCAGATCAGCTGGCCGGTCACCGCTTCGGCATCGAGGAAATACCCCAGCGCCGCGGTGATGCCCGCGGTATCCGCCCCGCGGCCGAGCACCGTGGCGGCGCGCTGGCGCGCGAAATGGCTTTCGGTCTGCCGCGCCCCGCAAAGCGTCGGCCCCGGCCCGATCGCGTTGACGCGAAGACGGGGCGCGAGGCCCTGCGCCGCGGTCTGGGTGAACGCCCACAGCCCGGCCTTGGCCAGCGTGTAGGTCATGAACTCGGGCGTGAGTTTGCGCACGCGCTGGTCGATCATATTGATGACGAGGCCCTGCGCCACCGGCTCTCCCCGCGCGTCGATCAGCGGCTCGGGCACCTGCCGCGCGAGCGCCTGGGTCAGCACGAAGGGCGCGCGCAGGTTGCTTTCGAAATGCCGGTCCCAGCTTTCGCGCGTCGCGGTCTCGATCCGGTCATGCTCGAAGATGGAGGCGTTGTTTACGAGGCAGGTGAGCGGCCCGCCCAGCGCTTCGGCCGCGGCATCGACCAGCGGCGTGACCTCCACCTCGTTCAGGAGATCGGCCCGGAGCGCCACGCCCCGACGCCCCAGGGCCTCGATCTCGGCGACGGCGGACAGCGCGTCCTCGCGCGAACTGGCGTAATGCACCGCGACGTCGTAGCCGCGGCCGGCCAGATAAAGCGCCATCGCGCGTCCAAGCCGCTTTCCCGCGCCCGTGACCAGTGCCCGTGACATGCCGCGTGCCTCCCTAGCTCAGCAGCAGGACCACATAGGCGACATAGCCCGCGGTCAAGCCGACACCCCAGATCCGCGTCAGATCCCGGCCGAGGAACACGACCGGAAGCAGCAGCAGGGACGCGCCCAGCATGACCCAGATGTCGAAGCGCAGGATCTCGGCGTCGACGGGAATGTCCCCCACGAGCGCAGCGATCCCGATGATCGCGAGCAGGTTGAACATGTTGGAGCCGATGACGTTGCCGAGCGCCACGTCGGCCTGCTGGCGCAGCGCCGCCATCACGGTGGTCGCAAGCTCCGGCAGCGAGGTGCCGAGCGCCACGAGCGTCAGCCCGATCACCGTGTCGGGCACGCCGTAGATGCGCGCGAGCGCTGAGGCGTTGTCGACGAGAATATCCGCGCCGAGCGGCAATCCAACGAGGCCCAGCGCGAGAAAGACGCCGATCTTCCACCACGGCATGTCCGGGTCCGCGCCCTCGACATCTTCCAGTGTCTGCGCCACGTCGAGCGTGGCGGACCTGTGCGCGCGGGCGTCCCGGAACGCGTCCGCGAGAACCAGCGCGAGCGCGGCGAGCAGGATCAGGCCTGACCACCAGGTGAAGATCCCGGTGAAGGCCAGCACCATGAAGAGGCCCGTGGCCGCCAGCATGAACAGGTAGCTCTTGCGCATCTCGCACGCGCCCGTGCTCATGGTCGAAAGCAGGGCCGGCACCCCGAGCACCAGCAGAATGTTCGCCGTGTTGGAGCCCACGACGTTGCCGAGCGCAAGGCCGGGCACATTCTCCAGCACCGCGCTGACCGAGATCAGCAACTCCGGCGCGGAGGTTCCGAAGGCCACGATGGTCAGCCCCACGATCAGCGCCGGCACGCCGAGGCGCAGGGACAGGTTGACCGCGCCTTTCACCAGAGCATCGCCGGCCAGCAGCAGGATGACGAGCCCGAGGCCCGCGAGCAGCCAGACCGTCATCCCTCAGCCCCTTTCCCTGCCGCAGGGGCAGGGCCCCTTTCCGATCCGGTAGCGCCCGCAGTCTGGGCAGCGCGCCGAGCGGAGCGCGCGCTGGCCGGGAAAGCGCAGGCGGCCGAACATGGCCAGCACCCCCATACCCACCAAAAAGAGAAGGACAACCTTGAGGATCACGGCCAGAGGCCCAGGCGCGCATAGGCCGCGCGCTCTTCCAGCACCGCGATGCCGTCGGAAAGGACCTGTGCGCCAAGCCGCTGAAGGATGCCGCGGCGCAGGCCGTAGCGGCGGAAGCGGACCTTGTCGCCGAAGATTTCCTGCATCTTCGGTTCGAGATGGCCGATGCCGTCCACCAGACCCTTTTCCTGCGCCGCCGCGCCCAGCCAGATCTCCCCGGTGTAGATGTCCGGATCGTCGGCAAGCCTGTCGCCCCGGCGGCTTTTCACATGTTCGATGAAGGCGCCGTGCATCTGGTCGAGGATGCGGCGCAGCCGCTCGACATCCTCGGGCTTTTCCGGTTCGAACGGATCGAGCAGGGTCTTGGACTTGCCCGCGGTGTACATCCGCCGCTCGAGCCCCTGCCGCGCAAGGAAGACGTGGGCGCCGAAACTGGCCGAGATGACGCCGATGGAGCCCACGACAGAGCCGGTGTCGGCCCAGATTTCGTCGCCCGCGCAGGCGATCCAGTAACCCCCCGAGGCCGCCACGTCCTCGACGAAGGCGTAGACGGGTATCTTCTTTTCATCGGCCAGACGGCGGATGCGCGCCCCGATGAGCGAGGATTGCGTGGGAGACCCCCCCGGCGAGTTGATCTCGAGCGCCACGGCGGCCGGCTTGCCCCGAGAGAAGGCGCGCTCGATCGCCGGCGCCACCGCATTGTCGTTGAGGCTGGAACGCCCGCCCGTCCCGATCATGCCGGTCAGCCGGACGACCGCCACCGTCGGGCGGCGCGAGAGAAAGGGCAGGTGTAATTCCATGCTGCCGGATGTAGATTGGCCGGGCACGACAAACAAGGCGGGGCGGAAAAGAACGCGGCGCCCTGCGCGCGGGCGGCAGCGCCTCTCCGGCGCGGGTCAGGAGCGGATGCGCCACCCTGTCCGGAAGATCCACCAGATCGCCCCGAGGCACAGCGCGAGAAAGCCCGCGATGGCAAGAAGGCTGATGCCCACCGGCACGTCGGCAAGCCCGTAGAACGACCAGCGGAACCCCGAGATGAGGTAGACGACCGGGTTGAAGAGCGCCACCGTCTGCCACGCCGCCGGCAGCATGGAGATCGAATAGAACGACCCGCCCAGGAACACGAGCGGCGTGACGATCAGCAGCGGCACGAGCTGGAGCTGCTCGAAATTCTTCGCCCAGATGCCGATGATGAACCCCATGAGCGAGAAGCTCACGCAGGTCAGCACAAGGAACGCGGCCATCGCCAGCGGATGGCTCACGCGGACCTCGACGAAGAAGCTCGCCGTGACGAGGATGATCACCCCGATGAAGAGCGATTTCGTCGCCGCCGCACCGACATAGCCGATCACGATCTCGAGGAAGCTGATCGGCGCCGAGAGCAGCTCGTAGACCGTGCCGATGAATTTCGGGAAATAGATCGCGAAGCTCGCGTTCGAGATCGCCTGGGTCATCACCGTCAGCATGACGAGGCCCGGCACGATGAAGGCGCCGTAGCTCACGCCCTCCACCTCCTGGATGCGCGAGCCGATCGCCGCGCCGAACACGACGAAATAGAGCGACGTGGAGATCACGGGCGAGATGAAGCTCTGCAGGAGCGTGCGGAAGAACCGCGCCATCTCGTACCGGTAGATCGCCGCCACGGCGCCCCAGTTCATGGCCGGGCCTCCGACCCGTCCTTGCCATGGACGAGATCGACGAAGATCTCCTCGAGGCTCGACTGCCGCGTGGACAGATCGCGAAGAACGAGCCCCGCCTTCTGCACGTCGTTCAGAAGCTGGGTGATGCCCGTGCGCTCGGCCGAGCGGTCGTAGCTGTAGACCAGCCGCGCCCCGTCATCGACGCGTTCGAGGCCGTAGCGCGACAGCGCCTCGGGCACCGCGTCCACCGGCTCGTGCAGTTCGATCAGGAGTTCCTTGCGCCCCAGCCGCTCCATCAGGCGCCCCGTCTCCTCGACCAGCAGCAACTCGCCCCCGTTTATGACGCCCACGCGGTCGGCGATGGCTTCCGCCTCCTCGATGTAGTGGGTGGTCAGGATCATCGTCACGCCATCCGCCTTGAGCTGGTCGACGGTTTCCCACATGCCCCGGCGCAGTTCCACGTCGACCCCGGCGGTCGGCTCGTCGAGGAAAAGAAGCCGCGGCTCGTGGGCCAGCGCCTTCGCGATCAGCACGCGCCGCTTCATGCCGCCCGACAGCTCCCGGGTCTGCGCGTCGCGCTTGTCCCAGAGCGACAGGTTCCGCAGCACCCGCTCGACCAGCGCGTCGTCCCGCGGCAGGCCGAAGAGCCCGCGGGAGAACTCCACGGTATGGCGCACCTTCATGAAGGGTTCGAGCGCGACCTCCTGCGGCACGAGCCCGATCAGCGCCCGCGCCGCGCGGAAATCCTCTAGGATGTCGTGCCCGGCGACGCGTGCCCGCCCGCCGGTGGGCATGGTGATGCCGCAGAGCGCCGAGATGAGCGTGGTCTTGCCCGCGCCGTTGGGCCCCAGCAGCGCGAGGATCTCGCCCTCCTCGACGCTGAGCGACACGCCTTTCAGCGCCTCGAGCCCGCCCCCGTAGGTCTTTCGCAGATCCTCGATTTCCAGAATTGTCGGCATTCCGCCTCCCTCGTCAGCGGCACAGTAGCCCGCAGCGTCCCGGGCACAAGGGCCTGCGCGCGTACGCTCGACGTCGCGGACGGGCTAGCGGCGCGCGGCGCGCGCTGCTAGGCGCTGGAGGGGAAGGAGCCACGCCCGTGACCTTGCCCAGCGCGCCCTTGCCGATGAACGACGCCGCCAGGGGGATCGGCTTCATCCTCGCGGGCATGCTGGCGATCTCGGCCAACGACATGCTGATCAAGCTGCTCTCGGGCGGCTACCCCCTGCACCAGATGGTGTTCGTGCGCTCGGCCATCGCGATACCCTTCAGCCTCGCGCTCGTGCAGATCGAGGGCGGCTGGCGCATCCTGCGGCCCGACCGCCCGGGGCTGCACCTCGCGCGCGGGCTGCTGGTGGTCACGGCGAACATGACCTATTTCGCCGCGCTGGCCGTTCTACCCCTCGCCGAGGCGACGGCGCTCTTCTTCGCCGCGCCGCTTTTCATCACGCTGCTGTCCATCCCGCTTCTGGGAGAGAAGGTGGGGCCCTGGCGGATCGGCGCGGTGGTGGCCGGCTTCGCGGGCGTGCTGGTGATGCTCCGGCCCTGGCAAGGCACGCTCGACGTGCCGCGGGCGGTGCTGCTGCTGCCGGTCGTCGCCGCGCTGACCTACGCGCTGATGCAGCTTCTGACGCGAAAGCTCGGCGCGACGGCGAAGGCGTCTGCGATGGCGGTCTATATCCAGGGCACCTTTCTCGTGGTGGCCGCGGGATTCTACATCGTCGCGGGCGACGGGCGGTTCGCCGAAGGGGTCGAGAACGAGAGCCTCGTCTTCCTCCTGCGGGAATGGGTCTGGCCGCAGGGGCGCGATCTCTGGCTGTTCCTCGCGCTCGGCGCGAACGCGACTGTGATCGGCTATTCGCTCTCGGCGGCCTACCGGGCTGCGGACGTGGCGACCGTGGCGCCCTTTGAATACGTGGCGCTGCCGCTTGCGGTGCTCTGGGGCTGGTTCGTGTTCGCCGAGTGGCCCTCGGGGCCGGTCTGGACGGGCATCGCGCTCATCGTGGGGGCCGGGCTTTTCGTGTTCCTGCGCGAGCGGCAGAGGAACCGGCCCGTGGCGCTCCGGACGCGGGTGCGCCGCCGCTACTGAGATCCGCCGAGCGTCACGGCGCGCACCCACCATCCCGGCCGCGCCAGCGCGGCGGCGGCGGTCTCTGCGCCCTCACGGTCGGGAAAGAGCCCGAAACAGGTCGCCCCGGAGCCCGACATCCGCGCGAGCGCGCAGCCCGGGGACGCCGAAAGCGCGGCGAGCACCTCTCCGACGACCGGCGCGAGGGCGCGCGCGGGCGCCTCCAGGTCGTTGCGCTGCGCCGAAAGCCATCGCACCAGCGCCGCCGCGTCCGCCCAGCGCGGCAACGGCGTGGGCAAGGGCGGGTTCTCTCGCTGCGCGAGGCGCGCGAAAACCTCGGGCGTGGAGAGCGACACCCCCGGATTGACCAGCACCGCGGCAAGCGCCGGCAGACCCGCGACCGGCTCCACCGTCTCGCCGATCCCGCGCATCCGGGCCGGGCGCGCGGCAAGACAGACCGGGACATCGGCGCCAAGCGTCGCCGCGTGGCCGGGCACCGCGCGCCCCGACAGTCGCGACAGCGCCCGCAACGTGGCGGCCGCGTCGGAGGATCCGCCGCCGATCCCCGCGGCCGCCGGCAGGTGTTTCTCGAGTTCGAGTTCCGCGTCGACGCGGATCAGCGCCGCGGCCCGCAACACGAGATTCTCCGGCCCGTCGGGCACGCCCCGGGCCATCGGGCCCGTCACGCGAAGCGAGGTTGTGGCAGCCGGCGCCGCGCGCAGCGTGTCGCCCAGGTCGGCGAAGACGACGAGCGAATCGAGCAGGTGATAGCCGTCGGCCCGGCGGCCGGTGACGTGGAGCGCGAGATTGATCTTGGCCGGGGCGTGCGCCTCAACCGCCGTCATTGGCGACTTCGAGGGGCGGCGCGCCCTCTTCGCTCAGCACCTGGTCGAGCCCGACCTCGAGCTTGCGGCGGATGCGGTCGGGATCGACGTCCTCCGTCTCGCCGGGCTTTATCAGCGAAAGCGCGCGATGCCACTGGAACCGCGCCTCCATCCTGCGGCCGACGGCCCAGTAGACGTCGCCCAGATGGTCGTTGACGATCGGGTCCACCGGCATGAGTTCCGCCGCGCGCTCCATGTGACCGACCGCCTCCTCGTAGCGGCCGAGCCGGTAGAGCGCCCAGCCCAGGCTGTCCACGATGTAGCCCGAGTCGGGCCGCGCCTCGACCGCCTGCTCGATCATCTCCAGCGCTTCCTCGAGGTTGGTCTGCTTCTCGACGAGCGAATACCCGAGATAGTTCAGCACCTGCGGCTGGCCCGGATTGAGCTCGAGCGCCTTGCGGAACCCGGCCTCCGCCTCCTCCCAGAGATCCTGCCGTTCCTGCGAGATGGCGCGCGCGTAGTAGAGAAACCAGTCCGCCTCTTCGGGATTGTCGTAAAGCGCGATCGCGCGGTCGTAGGCCGCGACCGCTTCCGCGTGACGTTCGAGCACCCGGAAAAGATCGCCGAGCGTGAAGTGCACCACCGGCAGGTCGCCATGCGTCGCGGCCAGCTGCTCCAGTACCTCGATCGCCGCATCGGGCTTGTCGTCGAGGCGCAGCGCCTCCGCGCGGCCGAGTTCGGCCGCGTGGTAGGACGGGTGATCGCGCGGCACGCGCTTCAGCGTCTCGACGGCGAGTTCGTAGCGCTCCAGCCGCTCCAGCAGATCCGCCGACATCAGGATGGCGTCGACGTGGTCGGGCCGCAGATGCTCCGCCACCCGCGCGTAAAGAAGCGTGAAATCGTCGTTGGCCTCTCCGCGCAGCGCGCTGGCGATGGTGAAGAACACCTCCGCCAGCCCGTCGCGGGCGCTTCCGACCTGCGTGAACGGCAGCCGCTCGCCCGACGCGAGGGCCTCGCGCATCGCCCGCGGCGCCGGGTCGAGCTCCGGGCCGAAGCTCTCGTCCAGAAGTTCCAGCGCCTCCTCGTTGCGGTCGAGCTGGCTCAATACCTCGATATGCGCCATGACCCCGCGCCGCGTCAGCGGCGCGGATCCGCCCGCCTCGCCCGAATAGACCTTGTCCGCGCCCTCGAAATCGCCGACCGACGCCAACGCCAGCGCCTTGTGATAAAGCGCGAAACCGCGCAGCCCCTCTTCCTCTGCCATGGCGTCGAAGGCCACGAGCGCGCCTGACATGTTGCCCTGCCCCAGCTCGGCCCAGGCCCGCACCAGCGAGTCCACCAGCATGCCGACCCCCTGGCCTTCCTCCAGCATGGTCAGGATCTCGCCGTAGCGATCGTTGGCGCCACGATCCGCGAAGAGCACCATGTTGGCGATCTCGTTCGTCGCGTCCGACGCGGCCAGGCGGCGCGCGATCGGCAGCGCACGCTCCACGTCGCCCAGCCCGAGATTGGCGTGCGTCGCAGAGCGCAGGAGGTCGGTGTTTCCCGGATCATGCGCCAGCGCCTGCGCGTAATAGCGTGCCGCGGCGCGGTAGTCGGCCTCATAGGACGCCTGCCGCGCCGCGAGATAGGCGCCGGACGGCACGGATGCCGCCTCCGCGAGGGGCGCCGAAACGGCTAACGCGGCGGCGAGCAGGGTCGTTCTGAACTGTGGCACGGGCGGGTCGTCCTCCTGAGTGGCGGGATGCTCGTGACGGAAGATTAGGGTGCGCACCGCAGCGAAGCAATGCGGCCGCCGCCCACCCCTCCGGGACGGCGGATGCGCGCCAGCCGCCTACATGTTGGGATAATTCGGCCCGTCGCCGCCCTGTGGGGTTACCCAGGTTATATTCTGGCTGGGATCCTTGATGTCGCAGGTCTTGCAGTGCACGCAGTTCTGGAAGTTGATCACGAACTTGTCATTGCCCTGATCGTCCTTGACGAACTCGTAGACGCCCGCCGGGCAGTAGCGCGCCGAGGGCCCACCATAGGTGGCGAGGTTCACCTGCACCGGGACGTCCGGATCGCCGAGGCGCAGGTGCGACGGCTGGTTTTCCTCGTGGTTGGTCATCGAGAAACTCACGTTGGTCAGCCGGTCGAAGCTGATCCTGCCGTCGGGCTTCGGATAATCGATCGGCGCGTGCTTCGACGCGGGCTCCGTCGCCTCGGCGTCGGTCTTGCCGTGCGGCACCGTGCCGAAGAGCGAGAAGCCGAGCGTGTTAGTCCACATGTCGAGACCGCCAAGACCGAGCCCGCCGATCAGCCCGTATTTCGACCAGAGCGGTTTGACGTTGCGGACCTTGCGCAGGTCCTCGCCGATCGGACCGCCCCGCACCTCGGCCTCGTAGGCGTCGAGCGTGTCGCCCGCGCGTCCCGCCTGAAGCGCGGCATGGGCCGCCTCGGCGGCCGCCTTGCCCGACAGCATCGCGTTGTGGTTGCCCTTGATGCGCGGCACGTTGACCATCCCGACCGAGCAGCCGAGCAGCGCGACACCCGGCGCCACCATCTTCGGCATGGACTGATAGCCGCCCTCGCTGATCGCCCGCGCGCCGTAGGCCACGCGCTTTCCGCCCTTCAGAAGCTCGGCCACCTTCGGATGATGCTTGAAGCGCTGGAACTCCATGTAGGGGAAGAGATGCGGGTTGGCGTAATTCAGGTGAACGACGAAGCCCACGTAGACTTGGTTGTTCTCCAGGTGGTAGATGAAGCTTCCGCCGCCGGCGTTCCGGCCGAGCGGCCACCCCATGGTATGGGTGACCTCGCCCTCGTTGTGCTTCTCGGGATCGACCTCCCAGATCTCCTTCATGCCGAGCCCGTATTTCTGCGGCTCCTTGCCCGCCGAAAGATCGAACTTGCCGATCACCTGCTTCGACAGCGATCCGCGCACGCCCTCTGCGAGGAAGAGGTACTTGCCGTGCAGCTCCATGCCGGGCTCGTAGGACGGGCCCGGCGTTCCGTCGGGCTGAAGCCCGAACTCGCCGGCCACGACGCCCTTCACCTCGCCGTTCTCGCCCCACACGAGTTCCGAGCAGGACATGCCGGGAAAGATCTCGACGCCGAGGCCCTCGGCCTGCTCCGCCATCCAGCGGCACACGTTGCCCATGGAGACGATGTAGTTGCCGTAATTGTTCATCAGCCCGGGCATCGGCCAGTTCGGGATGCGGATCTGTCCGCCCTCGCCCAGCATGTAGAAGTTGTCCTCGCGCACCGGCACGTTGAGCGGCGCGCCCTTCTCCTTCCAGTCCGGCATCAGCGCGTCGAGGCCGGAGGGGTCGAGCACCGCCCCGGACAGGATGTGCGCGCCCACCTCGGACCCCTTCTCGAGCACCACCACCTCGAGATCGGGATCGAGCTGCTTGAGACGGATCGCGGCCGAAAGCCCCGCGGGCCCCGCCCCGACGATCACCACGTCGTATTCCATCGTCTCGCGCGTCACCTCGGCCATCGGACCCTCCCGGCTTGAGTGCTATGGTCGGAAAGACTATCCGGCACGCAGGTAGCCCGCCCTCCCGCGGCGCGTCAATCGCAACCGGACGTCGCCGCCTGCGAAACACCGCCGCGCCCCGGAAAATGCGCGGTGCGGCGCCGCGGAGCCCGATCCATGCCGCGTCCGGCCTTGCAAATCGCCCGCCCCTCGGGCCACTGTGCACCGCGTCCGCGGCGCGCCCGATCCGCGCGCGGATGCCGCCGGTTCCCGGTGCGCCCGCTCACGAAACGCCGGTAGAGGCCCATGGAAAAAGTACCGATGACCCGCGCGGGGCACACCGCGCTGGAAGCCGAACTGAAGCACCTGAAGTCGGTCGAGCGCCCGGCGATCATCAAGGCGATCGCCGAGGCCCGCGAGCATGGCGACCTGTCGGAAAACGCCGAGTATCACTCCGCCCGCGAAAAGCAGAGCTTTATCGAAGGGCGGATCAAGGAACTCGAAGGCGTGCTCGGCCGGGCCGAGGTGATCGATCCCTCGACGCTTTCGGGGCCGATCAAGTTCGGCGCGACCGTGCGCCTCGTGGACGAGGACACCGAAGAGGAAAAGACCTGGCGGATCGTGGGCGAGCACGAGGCCAACGTCGAGATGGGGCTTCTCAACATCAAGTCGCCGATCGCGCGCGCCCTCATCGGCAAGGAGGAAGGCGACAGCGTCGAGGTGCGCACGCCGGGGGGCGAGAAGTCCTACGAAGTGCTCGAGATCCGATACGAGTGATCCCCGAGGAGTGAGGGGCCCGCCCATGGCCGAGACGCGCGACGAGAGCCAGACCTCCCTCGGCCTCTACCAACGCCCGCAGATCCCGCGCGCCTCGGGCTTCGAGATCGCGGCGGCGGCGGCAAGCATCGCGTGGCTTGCGATCGCCGGCGGCTTCCTCGTGCTGACGTCGGGCGGGGACAGCGACGCCGCCGGCCTGCGCTTCGCGATGACCGCGCTCGCGCTCTTCCTGCCCGTGGGCATGATCTGGGTGGCCGCCACCGCGGCGCGGGCGAGCCGGGTCATGCGCGAGGAAAGCCAGCGACTGCAGGCGGCCGTCGAGGCGCTTCGGCGCGCCTATCTCGCGCAGGAACAGGGCCGGCACTCGGTGGCGGAGCCGTCCGTTTCGAAAAAGCTCGACGAGATCGCGGCCCTGCAGCGGCGCACCGACGCGGCCCTCGCCGTCTTCACCTCCTCGCGCTCCGCCGGCGCGGCGGCGGCCGCCGCCGACCCCGCCGGAGAGCCGGCCGCGGACGATCAGGCGACGCTCGCGCTCGGCACCCCGGCCGAGGCGCTTGCGCCGCCCCTCGCGACCGAGGACTTCATCCGCGCGCTCAACTTCCCGGAAACGGCCGAGGACATGGAGGGGTTCGCCGCGCTCCGCCGCGCGCTGGCCGACCGGCAGGCATCGCAGCTCGTGACCGCGGCGCAGGACGTGCTGACGCTGCTCAGCCAGGACGGCATCTACATGGACGATTTGCCCCCCGACATGGCCCGACCCGAGGTCTGGCGGCGCTTCGCCAAGGGCGAACGCGGCCGCACCATCGGCTCGCTCGGCGGGATCCACGACCGCTCGTCGCTCGCGATCAGCGCGGCGCGGATGAAGCAGGATCCCATCTTCCGCGACGCCGCGCATCATTTCCTGCGCCGCTTCGATCACGGTTTCGCCGCCTTCGAGGCACGCGCCAGCGACGCCGAGATCCAGTCCTTCGCGGACACGCGCACGGCGCGCGCCTTCATGCTTCTGGGCCGCGTCGCCGGCACCTTCGACTGAACGCACGGAACTCTTCGCGCCCGGAAATCCGCTCCGGGGCACGGGTGCGCCGGATCAGGCGAGATGATCGAGGATGGGGCAATCCGGCCGGTCGTCCCCGTGGCAGGCGTGCACGAGAGACGAAAGCTCTTTCCGCAACTCCTGCAAGGCGCGCTGCTTGGCCTCGATCTCGGCCAGGCGCCGCTCCGCGATGCGCTTGACGTCGGCGCTGGACCGGGTGCGATCCTCGTAAAGCCCGAGCAACTCGCGGCATTCCGGGATCGAGAACCCGAACTCCCGCGCGCGCCGGACGAAGGCGAGCTTGCGAACGGCCGCATCGTCGTAATCCCGGTAGCCCGCCGCGCTGCGCCCGGCCGGAGCCACGAGCCCGATATCGGCGTAATAGCGCACGGTCTTGACCGGCAGACCCGCCGCCTGTGCCGCGGTCGAGATATTCATCCGTCACCCTCTCTCCAGCTACGGGAAACTAGGCGCGGGCGCATCGCTCAGCAAGCCCGCACCGCCGCCGCGAGTTCCTGCTCGAAGCCCAGGCCGAGGATCCAGCCTTCTTCCGGCGCGCTGACCCCGAGCATCGCGGCAAGCCGCTCGCCCTTCAGCCGCGCCAGGGCCGCCGCCATGAGCCGCACCTGCGCGGCATCGAGGATCTCGTCCGCGCCCCGGCGCGCCGCGATGGCCTCGCGCAGGAGCGAGGGCCAGATTTCCACCAGCGCCACGTCGGCGTCCGCCACCGGCTCGAACGGCCAGGCCGCGGCCCCGAAGCGGCGGCGCAGCCGCGCAAGCACCGGCAGCCCGGTGAGCGCCTGGCTGCCGACCGAGCCCGCCCCGGAAAGCTGCCAGCAGGAAAAGGCGCCGCGCGCCCGTCGTTCCGCCGCGCGCCATTCTTCCATGCCGTGACCGGCCCGCGCGCGCCCCTTGCGAGGCAGGTGCGCAATGTCCCGGCGCAGCCCGTTGCCCCAGAACGGCCCGACGCCCGGGAACCGCGCGTTGATCCCTGCGGCCACGTCGAACCGGTTGCTGGTGCGGGGGCCTTCCTCGATGCGCGCCTCCAGCCAGTCCCAGACGGCGAGCGCGTCGGCGCGGCCGGTGAGCGCGGCCGCGAAGCCGGCCGGGTATCCGAAGGGAAAGTCGAAGCCGGCGAGCACGCGCCACCCCGCCGCACGCTCGGCGGCGATGCGCGTGGTGAGCCAGGCCTCGGCGACGGGCCGGCTGCGCAGGTAGACCGGCGGCTCGGCCCCCGCGGGGCTGACCACGCACCCCCAGATCGCGTCCTTCTTGGGGCGCGGGCCCCGGTCGGCGCCGCCCGACCAGTCCACCATGAGCACCGTGTCCCACCTCACCGGCCCGCACCGAGAAGCGCGCGGGCGGCGTTCAGGTCCTCGGGCGTGTTCACGTTGAAGAAGGGATCGCGCGGCGCGGCGGGGAAAAGCGCCTCCGCCGCGCCCTGCGCCTCGGCCCAGCGGCCGAGCTTGCGCTCGCCCGCCGCGAGGGCCTCCCGCAACCCCTCGCGCAGCGCCACAGGCCAGAGCGCGCAGGTGGGATGCAACCGCCGTCCGCCGGGCAGGTCGCTCGCCGCGAGCGCGACGCCCGTGCCCTGCGCCGCGGCGGCCGCCATCAGCCGCGCGACCATGTCCCGCGGCAGAAAGGGGGTGTCGGCGGCCGCGGTCACGACCGTCCTGGCCTCCAGCCCGGCGGCCCAATCGAGCGCCGCGAGCAGCCCCGCGAGCGGTCCGGCGAAGCCCGGCAGCGCATCGGGCAGGACCGGCAGCCCGCTCGCGGCGAAGCGCGCGGGGTCGCCGCCCGCGCAGATGGCCAGCGCCCCGACCTGGGGACCGAGCCGCGCGGCGACGTGGCCGAGAAGCGTGCTGCCCCCCAGCGGCAGAAGCGGCTTGTCCACCCCGCCCATGCGCCGGCCCTGGCCCCCGGCGAGAATCGCGCCGGCGGGCGGCGTCATGCCGTCCCCCCGGGCGCGGTTTGCATCTTGCCGGGAGCGGGCGTAAGGCCACGCACCGAAGAAGGGAAAGGCGGCGTCATGCGGGTATCATCCACCAAGCGGGCCTATCTGCAAGGGGTGCGCGACGGCTTGCCCTTCCTGCTCGTGGTGTCGCCCTTCGCCGCGCTCTTCGGCATCGTCGCCACCGAGGCCGGGCTCGCCGTCACGGAAACGATGGCGTTCTCCATCGTCGTGATCGCCGGCGCGGCGCAGTTCACCGCGCTCCAGCTGCTCGTGGAGGAGGCGCCGACGATCATCGTGCTGGCCTCGGCGCTCGCGGTGAACCTGCGCATGGCGATGTATTCCGCCTCGCTCACCCCGCATCTGGGCCGGGCATCGCTGTGGCAGCGCGCCCTCGTCGCCTATTTCCTGGTGGACCAGACCTACGCCATGAGCGTGGCCCGGTTCGAGCGCGAGCCCGATCTGGGCATGACCGCGAAGCTTGCCTATTTCTTCGGGGTCGTCACGCCGATCTGCCCGATGTGGTACGCCATGACGCTGGTGGGCGCGGTGGCCGGCGGCGGGCTGCCCGAGGGCCTCGCGCTCGATTTCGCGGTGCCGATCACCTTTCTGGCCATGATCGCGCCGATGCTGCGCACCTTCGCGCATGTCGCCGCGGCGGGTGTCTCGGTCGCGCTCGCCCTCGCCTTCGCCTTCCTGCCCTACAGCCTCGGCCTCATGGTGGCAGGGCTTGGCGGCATGGTGACGGGGGCGCAGGTAGAGCTTTGGCTCGCCCGCCGGCAGCCGGGACAGGAGGACGCGCCATGACCGATCGGGGGATCGATCCCGCCACGCTCTGGCTCGTGATTCTCGCCCTCGGGGCAGGCAGCTTCGGGCTGCGCTTCGTGTTCCTGGGCCTCGTGGGCGACCGCCCGTTGCCGGCCTGGCTTCTGCGGCACCTGCGCTACACGGCCGTGGCGGTGCTGCCCGGCCTGGTGGCGCCGATGGTCGTCTGGCCCGCGGCCACGGGCGGCGCGCTCGATCCCGCCCGCCTTGTCGCCGCGTTGGCGACGCTCGGGCTCGGCCTCGTCACGCGCAACGTGCTCGTCGCGATCCTGGGCGGCGCGGCGACGCTCTATCTGGGGCTCTACCTGACCTGACCGACGGGCGGCGTCGAGGTGGGCATCGGGAAATGCGCCGGGCGGTTCGGGTCCGGCAACTGGCCGTAACGCGCGATGGCCTTCGCCTTGTCCGGGTCGTCGTACTCGATGAGCTTTTCCTCGCGCACGCCCGGCACGCGGCCGAAGCTTTCCATCAGCCGTTTCGGGAACCAGCTGCGCTCCACCGTTTCGAACCCGGGCAGGGAGGAAATGATCTCGGCGGTGACACGGGTGCACCGGGTCGGCGCGACGGGTCCGCGTTCCTGCACGAGGCGAAGCGCCATTTCGGCGGTGGCGGCGGGCACCTCCACCTCCTGCACGACGACATGAAAGGTCTCGCGCGCGTGCGCGCGGCGGTAGACATCCTCGAAGGCGGGCGTGATGCCGTAAAGCACGTCGTTGCGTTCGGGAATGAGCTCGTGCGTGACCGAGCCCGCCGGATCGAAGATCACCCGCTGCGATCCATTGACCATGAGGCTGGTATGCGCCCCCTGGCCGTTGCGGTTGTTGATCATCGTGTAGAGGGTGATCGCCGGGGGCCCGTCATGAACGTAGCGCGCCCGCGCCACGGCCTCGTCTGGGGCCCAGACCCGTTCGGCCGGCGCGCAGCCCGCGACGATCGCCGGCGCGACAAGGCAGGCCAGAAAGCGGCGCCGGCGCATGGATGTCGCCCCCGCCCGCGCCGCCACGATCAGACGGCGAAAATCGCCAGGAAGATCAGGATACCGATGGAGACGCCGCCAACCCACACGGCCGCCCGGATGAACCCGGCAAAGGTCTTCTCGTGATCGCTGACGTCCATGTCGCCATGCTTGTGCTGCTCAGCCATGTCACACTTCTCTCCCTGCATCGCGGATTCGACTTCCGCATAGCCAATTCGTCGCGTCGTGTCATCCCGTCACGCGTCACGACGCGGCCCCGTCGCCGCCCGCCTCCCGGCCCGCCGCCATGCGGCACGCGGTGAACTCGAGGGCGCCGTCGCGGTTCAGGTGCCGGGTCGCGCGCCCCGCCCGGTGGAGGTGGTTGAGATGGGCCACCGCCTCGACCAGCGCGAGACCGTATTCGGCCCGCCCGATGCTGCGCTTGAAAAGCGGCGCGAAGCACGCTCCGGCGGTTTTCGGCGTGGCGATGTGACGCTCCAGCCGGGCAAGCGCGCCGCGATGGTTCTCGATCAGCTGCGCGAGGCGAAGCGGCAGCCCCGTGAACGGCAGCTTGTGGCCGCCCAGCGCGAGCTGGTCGTCACGCGCGAGACCGGCTAGCCGCGTGCAGGACTCCAGCCAGTCCGCCACCGGATCGGCCTCGGGCTCGGTGGCGTAGACCCCGAGGTTGGAACTGATCGAGGGCAGGATCTGGTCGCCCGCCAGAACCAGCGCGTCGTCGCGGCTCCAGAAAGTGGCGTGTTCCGGGGCGTGGCCGTGGCCGATATGCACGTCCCAGCGCCGGCCGCCCATCTCCAGCGTGTCGCCCTGTTGCAGCCGGGTGAATCCCAGCGGCATGGGCCAGACCATGTCGGCGAAGTTGAAGGGGCGCTCGTCGGCCCGCTCGGCCAGGATCTTGGGGTCCATTCCCGCGCGGCGCCAGAATTCGAGCGTTTCGGGAGGCGGGCGGTCCTGCTCGTCGAGGGTGAGCATCCGCGCGAAAAGCCACGCCGTGCGCGTGGTCAGAAGCTCGGCGCCATGCACGGACTGGAACCAGCCGCCAAGCCCCATGTGGTCGGGATGGTGATGGGTCACCACCACGCGCCGGACAGGCTTGCCGCGAAGCGGCTCCGACAACAGGCTGTCCCAGATGGCGCGCGACGTTCGCGAGCTCATGCCGGTGTCGACGAGTGTCCAGCCGTCGCCGTCGTCGAGCGCGTAGACATTGACGTGGTCGAGCGCCATCGGCAGCGGCAGGCGCAGCCACAGCACGCCCTCGGCCACCTCCACCGCCTCACCGGGGGCGGGCGGGGTGTCCCAGGGTGTGCGAATGCCCGCGCCGCCATCTATCACGCGGCAAGGTCCCCGGGCGCGAGCGCGTAGAGGTCGGCCGCGCCCTCGCGCGCCTCGCCGAGGCAGGCCGCATGTTCGGGCAACGACCGGCCCATGTAGACCCGCGCGAGCGCCGTGCGCGGCCCCGAGAGCCCCTCGGCCAGCGCCGCCTTAAGGTGGAAATGGCCGCCCAGCACGCGTGCCACCCCGCGCAGGTAGGCCGACGCGCCGCCGAACCGGTCGTTCAGGTCGCCGTTCGACACCAGCGCCTCGGTGGTCTCGCGCAGCGTCTCGGCGGCCTGCCAGACCGCCTCGGCCATCTCGGGCGCGCGGCCCCGAGCGCGCTCGGCCTCCGCCTCGATCTCGTCGAGCAGCGCCTGCGCCGCATCGCCCCCGTCGGCGAGCTTGCGGCCGACGAGGTCCATGGCCTGGATGCCGTTGGTGCCCTCGTAGATCGAGCTCACGCGGACGTCGCGCCAGTACTGCGCCGCGCCCGCTTCCTCGATCACGCCCATGCCGCCATGGACCTGGATGCCGGTGTCGGCGGCGGCGATGCCGACATCGGTGCAGAACGCCTTGGCGACGGGGGTCAGGAACGCCGCCCGCGCGTCCCAGGCGGCGTCGCCGGTGGCCGAGGCCATGTCGATCGCCACCGCGCACGAAAGCCCGATCGCCCGCGCCGCGAAAAGATCGGCGCGCGTGGTGGCGAGCATGCGCCGCACGTCGGCATGATCGACGATCGCGCCGGTGCCGTCGGCCAGCGGGCTCCGGCCCTGGCGGCGGTCCATCGCGTAGGCGAGCGCGTGCTGGAAGGCGCCCTCGCCCGAACCGAGTCCCTGCATCCCGACGCCCACGCGGGCGTTGTTCATCATGGTGAACATGCAGCGCATCCCCTGGTGCGGCGCTCCCACGAGCCAGCCGGTGGCGCCCTCGTAGGACATCACGCAGGTGGGGCTGCCATGCAGCCCGAGCTTCTTCTCGAGGCTGACGACGCGCAGATCGTTCGCGACGCCCGGGCGCCCCTCGGCATCCGGCAGGAACTTCGGCACGAGGAAGAGGCTGATCCCCTTCGTGCCGGGCGCGCCGTCGGGCAGGCGTGCCAGCACGAGGTGACTCACGTTCGCGGCGAAGTCGTTGTCGCCGCCGGTGATGTAGATCTTCTGCCCGGTGATGGCGTAGGTGCCGTCGCCCCTCGGCTCGGCGCGCGTGGTCAGCGCGCCCACGTCCGAGCCCGCCTGCGGCTCGGAGAGGTTCATCGTGGCCGTCCACTCCCCGCTCGCGAGTTTCGGGATGAAGAGCGCCTTGATCCAGTCCTCGGCATGATGCTCGAGCGCCTCGATCTGGCCCTGCGCCATGAGCGGCGTCAGCTGCGTGGCGAGCGCCGCGCCCGACATCATCTCGTTCACCGCGCTGGTCAGGACGAAGGGCAGCCCGAGGCAGCCGTGTTCCGGCGGCCCGGAGATCGCCAGGAACCCGCCCTCGGCGATGGCACGATACCCCTCGGCGAAGCCCGGGGGCATCCGGACGACCCCGTTTTCAAGCCGCGCGGGCGTCGCGTCGCCTGCGCGCTGAAGCGGGTGAACCACCTCCTCGCAGATCCGCCCCGCCTCGCCCAGCATGGCGCTGACCACGTCAGGCGTCGCCTCGGCGAAGCGCGGCGTCGCGGCCACCCGGCCGAAGCCCGACACATGCTCCAGGATGAAGGCGATGTCGCGGGTCGGGGCGGTGTAGGGCATGATGCGCTCCATGGATGAGGCTTGGCAGCGGGCCGACGCGGGTGTATGCGCCGGCGCATCCCCGCATCGCGTGCGACGTTACGGAAATCGGCGCGCGCCTCAACCCGGAACGCCGCGTCACGGATGCCCGAGTTCGACACCGAGCTGCTTGCCCCGGACGAGGGCGGCCTGGCGCGCGCCGCCGCGATCTGGCGCGCCGGCGGGCTCGTGGCGCTTCCCACCGAGACGGTCTACGGGCTTGCCGCCGACGCCCGCCAGGGCCGCGCCGTGGCCCGGATCTTCGCGGCGAAGGAGCGGCCCCGCTTCAACCCGCTGATCGTGCACCTGCCCGACGCGGCCGCGGCGCGGCAGCTCGCCGAATGGCCCCGGGACGCCGCCCGGCTCGCCGATGCGTTCTGGCCCGGCCCGCTCACGCTCGTGCTGCCGCTGCGGCCGGGGCACGGCCTTTCGCCGCTCGTCACCGCGGATCTGCCGACGGTCGCGCTCCGGGTGCCTGCGCATGACGTGGCGCGCGCGGCGCTGCACGCCTTCGGCGGGCCGCTCGCCGCGCCCAGCGCAAACCCCTCGGGCCGGATCAGCCCGACCACGGCGGCGCACGTGCTCGCCGGGCTCGGCGGGCGGATCGAGGCGGTGATCGACGGCGGCCCCTGCCCCGTCGGCGTGGAAAGCACCATCGTGAGCCTCGCCGGGGATCCGGCGCTCCTGCGCCCCGGAGGCGTGCCCGCCGAGGCCGTGGAAGCCGCGCTCGGGCGCCCCCTGGCCCCGCCGGAGGCCGCGGCGCCCGATCGCCCCGGCGCACCGGGCCAGCTTGCGTCCCACTACGCGCCCCGCGCGGCCGTCAGGCTCGACGCGACCGAGCGCCGGCCGGGCGAGGTCCTTCTGGGGTTCGGGGCGATCGCGGGCGATCTCACGCTCTCGGCCTCGGGCGATCTGGCCGAGGCGGCGGCCAATCTCTTCGGGCATCTGCACGCCCTCGACGCCCGCGGGCAGCCGATCGCGGTGGCGCCGGTCCCGGAAACGGGGCTCGGGCGCGCCATCAACGACCGGCTGCGGCGCGCCGCCGCGCCGCGCCCCTGAGCGGGCGGGCGGGCGGGGCTGGCGCCCCCCGGCCGCGACGCCTACTATCGCATCATGGACTCGGGGATGGATTGGCACGCGGCGCGCGCGGCGCTGGAATGGCAGGTGGAGCTCGGCGCCACCGACGCGATCCAGGATACGCCCGTGAACCGTTTCGAGGCGGCGCCCCCGGCGCCCGCCCGCGCGCAGGCCCCGGCGGCGGCGCCCGCCGCCCATACGCCCGAAGACGATCCGATCGCCGAGGCGGAGGCCGCCGCCGCCGGGGCGCAGGATCTCGGGGCCCTGAAGGCGGCCATGGCCGCCTATCCCCATTGCGATCTGCGCCGCGGCGCGCGCAACCTCGTCTTCGCCGACGGGGTGCCCGGCGCGCCGGTGATGATCGTGGGCGAGGCGCCGGGCCGGGACGAGGACCGGGAAGGCCGCCCCTTCGTGGGGCGCGCGGGCCAGTTCCTCGACCGGATGCTGGACGCGATCGGGCGCAAGCGGGATGCCGAAAGCGCGGGACACGCGGTCTACATCACCAATGTGCTGCCATGGCGTCCGCCGCAGAACCGTACGCCGACGGCCCAGGAAATCGCGATGCTTCTGCCATTCCTGCGCCGGCACGTGACCCTCGCGCGGCCGCGCATCCTCGTCCTGATGGGGAACGCGAGTTGCCAGGCCCTGCTCGGGCGGTCCGGCATCACCCGGCTGCGCGGCCACTGGGACGAGGCTCTCGGCCTGCCCGCGCTGCCGATGTTCCATCCCGCCTACCTGCTGCGCAATCCGCAGGCGAAACGGGAGGCCTGGGCCGACCTGCTGGAGCTTCAGGCCAGGCTGCGGGGTGCCGGCTGATGCCCGATCCGCTCGTCCTGCTCGTGTTTCTTCCGGCGGCGCTGGCGCTCAATCTCACGCCGGGGGTCGACATGCTGTTCTGCCTCGCCCAGGGCATGAAGGCCGGACCGCGCCCGGCGCTGGCCGCCTCGGCGGGCATCTCGACCGGCACGATGGTGCATGTCGCGCTAGCGGGGCTCGGGCTGGGCGCGCTCGTCGCGGCCTTTCCCTGGCTCTTCGGCGCGATCCGGTGGCTCGGCGCGGCCTATCTGCTGTGGCTCGCGTGGCGGTCGCTGACAGAGCCGCTCGGCCACGGGCACGCGCCGCCGGCGCGCCCTGCACGCGCCTTCCGCGACGGGCTGGTGGTCAATCTCTCGAACCCCAAGATGATTCTCTTCATCCTGGCCTTCGTGCCGCAATTCGTGGATCCGTCCGACGCGGTGCTGCGGCAGTTCCTGGCCTTCGGCGCGGTGCTGGCGGCGGGCGGTTTCGTCGTGAACGGGATCGTGGGGATCTTCGCGGGGCGGCTCGGGCGGCGCCTCGCCTCCAGCCCGCGGCTGGAAAACGGGCTGCGCGGCGTGACCGCCGCGCTTTTCGGCGCACTGGCCCTGCGCATGGGATGGGAGGCCGCGCGCGGATGAGCAGGATCGACGACACCCGGGAGTTCATGCCCGTCCGCATCGGGGTGCTGACCGTGTCGGACACGCGCGGGCCCGAGGACGACCGCTCGGGCGACACGCTGGTGGAACGGCTCGAGGCGGCGGGCCACACCCTGGCCGCCCGCGCCATCCTGCCTGACGATCGCGCGCTCATCTCCGCGAAGCTGCGCGAGTGGGTGTCGGATTCCGGCGTGGATGTGGCGATCTCCACCGGGGGCACGGGGCTGACCGGGCGCGACGTCTCGGTCGAGGCGCACCGCGACGTCTATGAGAAGGAGATCGACGCCTTCGGCACCGTCTTCACCCTCGTCTCGCTACAAAAGATCGGCACCTCGGCGGTGC
This sequence comes from Rhodosalinus sp. K401, assembly GCF_041365735.1. Taxonomy (NCBI): domain Bacteria; kingdom Pseudomonadati; phylum Pseudomonadota; class Alphaproteobacteria; order Rhodobacterales; family Paracoccaceae; genus Rhodosalinus; species Rhodosalinus sp. K401. The sequence goes on from NZ_JBGFSI010000011.1 coordinate 61,705, forward strand.
AAAGCCGCGCGACCGCGGGCGTGGCGGGCGGCACCTATCTCTTCGCGCTGCCGGGCAGCCCCTCGGCCTGCCGGGACGCGTGGGACGAGATCCTCGGGCCGCAGCTCGACTACCGCCACAGGCCCTGCAACTTCGTCGAGATCCTGCCGCGCCTCGACGAGCACCGAAGGCGCAAGTGACGCTCGCCTTCCGCCCCGTGGGCCCGCTGCCCGAGGCCGAGCTCTGGCGGGGCGCGCTCGTGCGGGCGCGCGACACGCTCGGCCGCGAGCTTCTGCAGCTCCGCGACGACCTGCCGCACGTGGCGGGCGCCGGCTGCTGGAGCCTCTTCGGCGGCGGCGTGGAGGCCGGCGAAACGCTCGAGGGTGCCGCGCGGCGTGAATTCGCGGAAGAGACCGGGATCGCGCTGGCCCCGGGCGATCTGGTCCCGCTCGCCCGCGCCGGGGCCACGGCGAAACCGGGCGGCGTGCTCTACGTCTTCGACTGCACCCGGGCGCTCGCGCCCGGCGCGGTGCGCCTGGGCGAAGGCGCCGGCTTCGGCTTCCTGACGCCCGCGCAGGTGGACGCCTGGCCGCTTCTGCCGCAGATCCGGGCGCTGCTGCAAAACCAGCGGGACCGCGCGCCGTGAGCGCCGCGCGGGGCGGCGGGAAGGGCGCGGCACCTTGGCATTTCACCGCGCGTTCCTAATCTAGTGGGGTGCTCCCGCGGGGGCAGACGTCGAAAGGACGCGAACGAATGGTCTTTCTCAGGCAGAGCGTGGTCGGCCTGTTCCTGCTGGCGCTGACGCTCGGGCTGCTAGTCTACGCGGGCAGCCTGATCCAGGGGGCGGTGACCGAGCGGCTCGCGCAGGAGCCGCGCGTTCCCGAGGCGCGCGAGCGCGTCTTCGCGGTGAACGTGGTCGATGCCCGGCCGGAGACCGTCACGCCCGTCCTCACGGCCTTCGGAGAAGTTCGGAGCCGCCGCACGCTCGAATTGCGCGCGGCGACGTCGGGGCGCGTGGTGGAGCTTGCCGAGACCTTCGTCGAGGGCGGCGAGGTGAGGGCAGGCGAGGTGCTTGCCCGGATCGATCCCGCCGACGCCGAGGCCGCGCTCGCCCGCGCGGAAAGCGACCTGCTCGATGCCCGCGCCGAGGCGCGGGAGGCCGAACGCGCCCTCGCGCTGGCGCGCGACGAGCTGGAAGCCGCGCGCGCGCAGGCCGATCTGCGCCAGCGTGCCCTCGCCCGCCAGCGCGACCTCGAGGCCCGCGGCGTCGGCACCGCGGCCACGGTCGAGGAGGCGGAACTCGCCGCCTCGGCGGCCGAACAGGCGGTTCTCGTGCGCCGCCAGGCGCTCGCGCAGGCCGAAGCCCGCGTGGACCAGGCCAGAACCCGCATCCTGCGCAGCGAGATCGCCCGAGACGAGGCGCGAAGACGCCTCGACGACACGGTGCTGCGGGCCGGGTTCGCCGGGACGCTGAGCGATGTCTCGATCGTCCAGGGCGGGCTGGTTTCCGCCAACGAGCGGCTCGCGCAGGTGATCGATCCCGCGGCGCTCGAAGTCGCCTTTCGCGTCTCCACCTCTCAGTTCACGCGGCTGCTGGACGAGGATGGCGGCCTGCGCCCGGCCCCGGTCACGGTGCGGCTCGACAACTCCGGACCGGGTCTTGCGGCGCAGGGCACGCTCAGCCGCGACAGCGGCACCGTCGGCGAGGGGCAGACCGGGCGGCGGGTCTTCGCGCGGCTGGACGGTGTGCGCGGCTTCAAGCCGGGCGATTTCGTGACGGTCGAGATCACCGAGCCGCCGCTCGAAAACGCGATCCGCCTGCCGGCGACGGCGCTGGACGCCGCGTCGGAGGTTCTTGTCCTCGGCCCCGAGGACCGGCTGGAAACCATGCCCGTGACGCTGCTGCGCCGGCAGGGCGACGACGTGCTGGTGCGCGCGGAGGCGCTTGCCGGGCGACAGGTGGTGGCCGAGCGCACGCCGCTCCTGGGCGAAGGCATCAAGGTGCGCCCCCTCGCCCCGCAGGCCGCCGCAGAGCAGGAACCCGAAGCGATGCTGGAACTCTCGACCGAGCGGCGCGCGAAGCTTGTGGCCTTCGTGGAAGGCAGCGCCGCGATGCCCGAGGCGGCAAGGGCGCGGCTGCTCGCGCAGCTCGCGGAGCCGCGAGTACCCGCCCGCACGGTCGAGCGCATCGAAGCGCGGATGGGGGGCTAGGGCACGATGCGCAGCATCCCCGAGGGCGCGGGCGGCATCCTGTCCTATTTCACGCGCCATCCCACGGTGGCGAACCTTCTGCTCGTGCTGCTGCTCGTCGCGGGGCTGGTCTCCGTGCCGAACATGCGCGCGCAGTTCTTCCCCGACGTGGTCGTGGACGACATCACAGTCTCCGTCGCCTGGCAGGGCGCCGGGGCGGAGGACGTGGACGGTGCCATCGTGCAGGTGCTCGAACCCGCGCTGCTGGCCGTGGACGGGGTGGAATCGAGCTCGGCGCGGTCGAGCGAGGGCTTCGCCAGCATCCGCCTGGAATTCGAGCCGGGCTGGAACATGACCCGCGCCCGCGACGACGTGCAGACCGCGGTGGACACGGTGACCACCCTGCCCGAGGACGCCGAGGATCCGGAGGTGCGCAGCGACCGCTGGGGCGACCGGGTGACCGACGTGGTGATCACCGGGCCGGTCGGGCCGGATCAGCTCGCCCGGTTCGCTGACGAGCTCAACCTGCGGCTTTTCACCGAAGGCGTGACTCAGACCACCATCCGCGGCCTCGCCGCGCCGCGCACGGTGGTGGAGGTGCCGTCGGCCAGGCTCATCGCCCACGACCTCTCCATGCAGGAGATCGCCGACGCGATCGCCGCGGAGGTGGACACCGACCCGGCGGGCGACGTGACCGGCGCGGCCGCCCGGGTCCGCACCGGGACGGAAAAGCGCACCGCCGAACAGATCGAGGCGATCGTCCTGCGCTCGGAGGTGGGTGGCACGCGCCTCACCATCGGCGATGTCGCCCGGGTCCGGGTCGAGGGCGTGGACCGCGAGCGGAGCTATTTCGTGGGCGAGAATCCGGCGATCTCGATCCGGGTGGACCGTTCGCTGCAGGGCGACGCCATCGCCATCCAGCGCCAGGTCGAGGAGGTGGCGGCCGAGCTCGAGGCGACGCTGCCCGAGGGCGTGAGCATCGACCTCATCCGGACGCGCGCGGATTACATCTCGGGCCGCCTCGACATCCTGCTCGACAACGCGGTGACGGGTCTTCTGCTCGTCGTCGCGCTGCTCTTTCTGTTCCTGAACGCGCGCACCGCCTTCTGGGTGGCGGCGGGCATCCCGACCGCGCTTCTGGCCGCGATCGCGATCATGTATGCCGCCGGGCTGACCATCAACATGATCTCGCTCTTCGCGCTGATCATCACGCTGGGCATCGTGGTGGACGACGCCATCGTGGTGGGCGAGCACGCCGATTTCCGCCACAGGCATCATGGCGAAAGCCCCGTCGTCGCCGCCGAGACCGCGGCACGGCGCATGGCGCTGCCCGTCTTCGCGGCCACGCTGACCACGGTCATCGCCTTCTTCGGCCTCGTCGCGGTGGGCGGGCAGTTCGGCAGCCTGATCGCGGATATCCCCTTCACGGTGATCGCCGTGCTGGTGGCGAGCCTGGTGGAGTGCTTCCTGATCCTGCCCAACCACATGTCCCACGCGCTCGGATCCTCCCGGCGCAATCACTGGTACGACTGGCCCTCGCGGCAGGTGAACCGCGGCTTCGTCCAGGTCCGCGACCGCCTGTTCCGGCCGGCCATGGCGCTGGTGGTCCGCGCACGCTACGCGGTCGTCGCCGGGGCGGTCGTCCTTCTGGCGTCTCAACTCGCGCTTCTCGTCTCGGGTGAGGTGCAGTGGCGCTTCTTCAACGCGCCGGAGCAATCCTCGGTCACCGGCAATTTCGCGATGACGCCGGGGGCGACGCGCGAGGATACGCTGGCGCAGATGCGGGCCATGCAGGAGGCGGTCGCCGCGCTCGGCCGCGACTACGAGGCCGAATACGGGCGCGACCCCATCCTCTACGTCATCGCCGAGGTGGGCGGGAACGCCGGCCGCCCGCTGCCGGGCAGCGACAGCAAGGACGACGACCTGCTGGGCGGCATCTCGATCGAACTGATCGAGGCCGATCTCAGGCCCTATTCCAGCTTCGCGCTGGTGGCGGAGTTGCAGGAGCGCGTGGAACGCCACCCCCTCACCGAGACGATCAGCTTTCGCGGCTGGCGGTCCGGTCCCGGCGGCGAGGCGCTCGACGTGCAGTTCTACGGCGCCGACGCGCAGACGCTGAAGGGCGCCGCCGAGGCGCTCAAGACCGCGCTGGCGCGCTTCCCCGAGGTGTCGGCGCTCGAGGACAGCCTCGCCTACGACAAGGAAGAGCTGATCCTGGAACTCACGCCGCAGGGCCGGGCGCTGGGCTTCGACATCGACGGGCTCGGCCGCGTGCTGCGCGCCCGGCTGGGGGGCATCGAGGCGGCGACCTACCCGCTCGGCCCCCGCAGCGCCGAGATCCGGGTGGAACTTCCCGAGACCGAATTGACCGCGGACTTCCTCGAGGGCACGCTGCTGCGCGCGCCCTCGGGCGCCAATGTCCCGCTCGCGGACATCGTGACGGTGGAGCAGCGCACCGGCTTCTCGACCGTCCGGCGCGAGAACGGCATCCGGCTCGTCTCGGTCACGGGCGACCTCGAGCAGGACGACGCCGCGCGCGCCGCCGAGATCATGACCGCGCTGGAAGAGGAGATCCTGCCCGCCATCGCCGCCGAGAAGCAGGTGGACTACCGGATTTCCGGCCTTTCCGAGCAGGAGAACGAGTTCCTGTCCGACGCCCTTACGGGGCTGATCCTGTGCCTGACCGGCATCTACATCGTGCTCGCGTGGATCTTCGCAAGCTGGACGCGGCCGCTGGTGGTGATGTCGGTGATCCCCTTCGGCCTCGTGGGCACGATCTGGGGCCACTACATCTGGGAGGTGCCGCTGTCGATGTTCACGGTGGTGGGACTTCTGGGCATGAGCGGGATCATCATCAACGACTCCATCGTGCTGGTGACCACCATCGACGAGAAGGCCAGGACACGGGGGCTCGTTCCCGCCATCGTGGACGGCGCGGCGGACCGGCTCCGCCCGGTGCTGCTGACGACCGCCACCACGGTCCTGGGGCTCACGCCGCTTCTCTACGAGGGCTCGAGCCAGGCGGAATTCCTCAAGCCCACGGTGATCACGCTGGTCTACGGCCTGGGCTTCGGCGTGGCGATGGTGCTTCTGATCGTGCCGGCCTTCATGGCCATGCAATCCGACATCGGGCGCCAGTTCACCGCGCTGCGCCGCGGTCTGCGCAGCCGGAGAGGCGGGCTGGGGCGCGTGCTGTCGCTGGCGCTGGCCGGCACGCTCGCCTGGCTCGGCGCGACGCTCGGCTGGACGGCGGTCACGGGCGCCCTGCCCCCGGCGATCACGGGCGCCCTGCCCGCGCTCGCCGCGCTCGCGCCGATGACCGCGGCGCTGGTGCTTTTCATCGCGGGGGCCGCGGCCCTCGCCGTGACGACCTATGCCGTCACCGCCCTTGCCATTCTGCTGCTGCGGCGCCGCGCGGCCTGACGGTCAGCGGGACCCGCAGCCGCGGATATCCACGGCCGAGGCGCCGTCCAGCAGCGTGACGCGCACCCCGTCACGGTCCAGCGCGAAGGCGTTTCCATCGACGTGGACCAGACGGCTTTCCGCGGCCAGGCGGCCGGCCGCCGCCGAAAGCGCCGGTTCGGAAACCCAGACATGCGGGTCGGCGGTCTCAATCACCGCGGCCTTCACGCCGCGGGCGCCGGGCATCTCGACCTCCACCCGCAGGCCGAGGCCATCCTGCGCGGGCGCGAGGACGCATGTCACGGCGGAGACGTCCGCCTCCTCGGCGCTGAGGGGGCGGGCGGCCAGCGCGACGGCGATGGCGGGATCGGGGCGACGCGCGTCGGCGGGCAGCACGCCCGCCACGGACACCTGGGCGGGGATGCAGATGTCCTCGCAGACGCCGAGGTCGATCCGCGCGGAAATCCGCACATCCGCGCCGCTGCGCGCGGGGCGGACATGCAACGGCAGGACGACGCGGTCGGCGTAGACGATGGATCGCATGCCGTTCTGGTCGAAGACCCGCGGCACCGGCCAGGAAATCGCGACGCCCGACAGGTTGTCGGACCCGGACCAGTCGAAGCGCGGCGGGATGCCGGCGTCGCCCGGCGCGCGCCAGTACGTCTTCCAGCCCTGGGCGAGGACGAGCTCCAGCCCGGCCAGATGCGTGCCGTCCGGCTGGCGCCATCCGGGCAGAAGGCGCGCGGACACGACATCGAGACCCGTTCCGGCCTGCGCGGCCGGAACGGCAGGAGGGGTGGCGAGGGCGGCCAGCGCGGCGAAAAGGGCAAGGGTGCGAGACAACATGAGACATCGGATGCGCCAATTCGCGCGAGAATCCAAGTCACGTTCCGGCGAGACGCGGCACGCGGTGCCCGCGGCAGAGGCTTGCACCCCGCCCGCCCCTTGACCATGTTCGTGAAAACCTTCCTTCGACACGAGGCAAGATGGCGGACGCCACCCCACTCATCGGCAAGCTTCTCATCGCCATGCCCGACATGGGCGACCCGCGCTTTTCCCACAGCGTCGTTTTCGTCTGCGCCCATTCCGAAGAGGGCGCGATGGGCCTCATCGTCAACAAGCCCACCGACGACGTGACGCTGAAGGACCTTCTGGAGCAGCTGTCGATTCCCGTCACGGCGGGCCTCAGGGACATCAAGGTGCATTTCGGCGGTCCCGTCGAGACGGGGCGCGGCTTCGTGCTGCACGGGCCCGACTACGCCTCCTCCATCTCCACGCTGGTGGTCGACGCGCGCTTCGCCATGACCGCCACGCTCGACATCCTGGAGGAACTCGGCGAAGGCGGCGGTCCCGAGAACGCGATCATGGCGCTGGGCTACGCGGGCTGGGGCCCCGGGCAGCTCGAGGCCGAGCTGGCGGCAAACGGCTGGCTGGCCTGCGATGCGACGCCCGAGCTCGTCTTCTCGCCCGATGACAGCGGGAAATGGCAGGCCGCGCTCAGGACGCTCGGCATCGACGCGCTGATGCTCTCGGGCACGGGCGGCCGGGCCTGAGCACGGCTTGCCGCGCGCCGGCCCGGCCCATATAAGCGGTCGGCGAGGCAAGGATCGCGCGCATGGGTTTCAGAGACCGTCACCTCCTCGGCATCGAGCCGCTCTCGCCCGCGGCGATCACGGAGATACTCGACCTTTCCGACGGCTACGTGGACTTCAACCGGCAGCCCGCGCGCCACACCGAGGTGCTGGCCGGAAGCACGCAGATCAACATGTTCTTCGAAAGCTCCACGCGTACCCAGGCGAGCTTCGAGCTGGCCGGCAAGCGGCTAGGCGCGGACGTGATGAACATGGCGATGCAGGCCTCCTCCATAAAGAAGGGCGAGACGCTCATCGACACCGCGATGACGCTGAACGCGATGCATCCCGATCTGCTGGTGGTGCGCCATCCCCACTCGGGCGCGGTGAACCTGCTGGCCGAAAAGGTCGCCTGCGCCGTGCTGAATGCGGGCGACGGGCGCCACGAACACCCGACGCAGGCCCTGCTGGACGCGCTGACGATCCGCCGCGCGAAGGGACGGCTTCACCGGCTGTCGATCGCGATCTGCGGCGACATCGCCCATTCGCGGGTGGCACGCTCCAACATCCTGCTTCTGGGCAAGATGGAAAACCGCGTGCGGCTCATCGCGCCGCCCACGCTCCTGCCCTCGCGGATAGGGGAGTTCGGCGTGGAAGTCTTCGAGGACATGGAGGCGGGGCTGCGCGACGTGGACGTCGTGATGATGCTGCGCCTTCAGAAAGAGCGGATGGATGGCGGCTTCATCCCGTCCGAGCGCGAATACTACCATCGCTACGGGCTCGACGCCGAAAAGCTCGCGCATGCGCGGCCCGACGCCATCGTGATGCATCCCGGGCCCATGAACCGGGGGGTGGAGATCGACGGCACGCTGGCCGACGACATCAACCGCTCGCTGATCCAGGCGCAGGTGGAGATGGGCGTGGCGGTGCGCATGGCGGCGATGCATCTGCTGGCGCGCAACTGGCGCGAGGCGGCCGCCGCGCAGGAGGTTGAGGCATGACCACGGTTCTCGACATCCCCGCCCACGAACACGCGGTGATCCGCGTCTTCGCGCTGGACCTGTCGCCCGAGGAGGCGGCCCGCTGGTCGGAGGCCGATGGGGACGGGCCGCATCCGCTGGCCGAAGCGCTGGGAGCGGAGCCTTTCGATCCGCGCTTCGCCGAGATCGTGCGGCTTTCCGACATCGCGGAGATGGGGCTGCCCGACTATCTCGCGGAAGGTTACGACGTGCCACGGGAAGAACTCGACCCCTTCGCCGAACGGCTTCGCGGGCTTTCGGGCCATGTCGCGGTCGTGATGTCGAGCGCTTTCGCCGACGCGGCGCAAGAGGTGACGGTGCGCGCGCCGCTGCGGCTTGTCGCGACGTTCCAGGAGGCCGGGGCAGAGACGCCCCTGTCGGGCGTGTCCGCGGAGTCCGCCCGCGGTCAGGCCCCGGCGGACGGCACGCCCGGCCCGCCCGACGATGCCGCTGCGGGCGGACGTCGGGGCGTTGTGCTGACGCTGATCGCGCTTGCGGTGCTCGTGCTGCTCGCCGTGGCGGCGCTGGCGGGCGCGCCGCGATGACGTGTCGGCCGTGGCAGACCCCGGGGCCGGTCATCCCTCGCCCCGGACCCGCGCAATGAGCGCGACCGTGTTCCGCGCCGACCGGGCGACCTACATCCGCGACCACGCCTGGCTTGCCGCCGCGGCCATGGCGGGCGCCATGGTCGTGCTGTGGATCATCGACAGCCCCCATGTCTGGACCGGCGCCGTCGCGGGCCTTGCCGCCGTGGCCTTCCGCGCCTGGTTCCTCGCCTCGGAAGAGCTTGCCGTCGAATGGCGCCTGGAAGACGGGATGCTGAGCGGACCGCAGGAGCGCCGGGTGGCGCTGTCGGAGATCGCGGCGCTTCGCACCCTCGGCAGCGCGGTGCAGATCGTGACGAAGGGCGGCGACAAGCACCTGCTGAAATACCAGGCCGACCGGGAGGCGGTGCGCGACGCGATCCGGAACGCCGCGGGAGGATATCTGTGAGCACGATCCTTTTCGAGAACGCCCGGCTGATCGATCCGGAGGCCGGCACCGACACCGCCGGCTGGCTTCTCGTCGAGAACGGCGCGGTGACCGGCACTGGCGCGGCGAAGGGGCCGGTTCCCGTCGCGGCGGAGGCGCGCATCGACTGCCGCGGCAAGTGCCTCGCCCCCGGCATCGTCGATCTGGGGGTGAAGATCGGCGAGCCGGGCGAGCGTCACAAGGAAAGCTTCCGTTCCGCCGGTCTTGCCGCCGCGGCGGGGGGCGTGACCACCATCGTGACGCGACCCGACACGCAGCCGCCCCTCGACAATCCCGAAAGCCTGGAATTCGTCGTCCGGCGCGCGGCCGAGGCCGCACCGGTGCATGTCCGCCCCATGGCCGCGCTCACCAAGGGGCGCGAGGGACGGGAGATGACCGAGATCGGCTTCCTGATGGATGCCGGCGCGATCGCCTTCACCGACGCGGACCGGGTCGTCGCGGATACCAAGGTGCTCTCGCGCGCTTTCACCTACGCCCGCGGGCTCGGCGCGCTCGTCATCGGGCACCCGCAGGAGCCCGGGCTCTCGCGCGGGGCGGCGGCGACCTCGGGCAAGTTCGCCTCGCTCAAGGGGCTTCCGGCGGTCTCGCCCATGGCCGAACGCATGGGGCTCGACCGGGACATCGCGCTTCTGGAGATGACCGGCGCGCGCTACCACGCGGACCAGATCACCACGGCGCGGGCGCTGCCCGCGCTGGAGCGGGCCAGGAACAACGGTCTCGACATCACCGCGGGGGTGAGCGTCCACCACCTGACGCTGAACGAACTCGACGTGGCCGACTACCGCACCTTCTTCAAGCTGACGCCCCCGCTGCGCTCGGAGGATGACCGCGTGGCCGCCGTGGAGGCGCTGCGCACCGGGCTCATCGACGTGCTCTGCTCCTGGCACACGCCGCAGGACGAAGAGAGCAAGCGGCTTCCCTTCGAGGAGGCCGCGGCGGGCGCGGTCGGGCTCGAGACGCTCCTGCCCGCGGCGCTGCGGCTTCACCACGCGGGCGCGCTCACCCTGCCCGAGCTTTTTCGCGCCATGGCGCTCAACCCGGCGCGGCGGCTCGGGCTCGAGGCGGGCCGCCTCGCCCCCGGCGCGCCTGCGGACCTCGTGCTTTTCGACCCAGACGCGCCTTTCGTGCTGGACCGGTGGAAACTGCGCTCGAAATCAAAGAACACGCCCTTCGACGGCGCGCGCCTGCAGGGCCGCGTGATCGGAACCTGGGTCGGCGGGCGCCGCGTGCACGGGACGGACGCGTGATGCCCGCGGCGGAAAGCGGCGCCGCGCTTCTCGCGCTCTGGGCCGGGCTGGGTTACCTGCTTGGCTCGGTCCCGTTCGGCGTGCTGCTGACGCGCGCGCTGGGTCTTGCCGACCCGCGGAAGATCGGATCCGGCAATATCGGCGCCACGAACGTGCTGCGCACCGGCAACAAGGCCGCCGCCGCGGGCACGCTTCTACTCGACGGCGGAAAGGGGGCCGCGGCGGTGCTTCTGGCCCGCGCGGTGGCCGGCGAGGACGCGGCGCAGATCGCCGGGCTCGCGGCGTTTCTGGGACATTGCTATCCGGTCTGGCTCGGCTTCCGGGGCGGCAAGGGCGTGGCCACCTTCCTCGGTCTGGTGCTCGCGCTCGCCTGGCCCGTGGGCGTGGCCTGCTGCCTGACCTGGCTCGCCACCGCCGCGCTCGCACGAATCTCGTCGCTCGCGGCGCTCGTCGCGGCGGCGAGCGCCGCGCCCTGGGCGATCGTGCTCGGCCGTGGCGAGATGGCTGCGCTGGCGGTCGCCCTCGCGCTTGTCGTCGCCTGGCGCCACCGCACCAACATCGCCCGGATGCGGGCAGGCATGGAGCCGCGCATCGGGCGGAAGGGCTAGCCCGTCCGGTCCAGCAACCCGCGGATCGCGCGGGCGGTCGCGGCGGGATGGGTCAGCGGCGCCATGTGCCCCGCGCCGGGGATGACCGCGCGCCCCGCATCCGGCAGACGCGCGGCGAGGCCGGCGCAGATCGCGCGGATGTAGGCGTTGGTCTCCGCCCCCTCGACGAGCAGGGCCGGAACCGCAAGTCGTTCCAGCGCGCCCGAGGCGACGAGGCCGGCGGGATCCTCCATCACCGCGCGGCTTCCACCCTCGACGACCGGCATCCGCGCGGCGATCTGCGCCCGAGCCGTGCCGGAGAGCGCGGCCCAGGGGCGTCCCGCCCCCCACACCGCCGTGAAAAGCCGCCCGGCCTCCGCCCAGTCGCCCCGCGCCACGGCGGCGTCGTAGGGCGCCATCATGGCGTCGTGCCGGGCCATCAGGTCCGGCCGGTCCGCGGCGAGCACGGCGAAGAACACGGGCTCGATCATGGTGAGGGAGCGGACGAGGCCGGGCCGTTTGCAGGCCAGGCGCAGCGCGACCGTGCCGCCGAAGGAATGGCCGATCAGGTCCACCGGCCCCGCGCCCGCCAGATCGGCGGCGATCGCCACGGCCTGCGCCTGCACGTCTCCACCGTCCCAGGCCGGGCTTCGCCCGTGGCCGGGCAGGTCGAAGGCCGCCATGCGCAGCCGGTCCCCGAGATGCCCGGCCAGCGCCTCGAACATACCCCCGTTCCCGAGCGCGCAATGGATCAGGACGGCGCGGCGCGCCCCCTCGCCCCAGCGGCGGAGGAAGACGGCGGCGCCCCCGGCCGCTTCATGCTGCGTCAAAGCTTTCCGGCAAGATGCAGGTCGAGATCCTCCAGCCGGTCCTGGCCCCAGAACCTTTCGTCGCCGACGATGTAGAAGGGGGCGCCGAACACCTCCGCCGCGACCGCTTCCTCGAGGTTGGCGCCATAGGTCTCGGCCCCCGCCAGGAGGCCCTTGTCGGCGAGCGCCGGGTCGAAACCCGCCCGGGAGAGGCAGTCGCGGATCACCTCGTCCTCGGCGATGTCGCGCTCCTCGGCCCAGCAGGCGGTCAGCAGGTTCCGCACAAGCGCGCCCACGTCGCCCCCACGATCGGCCTGCGCGGCGATCACGGCGTAGGAGGACGGGGCGGGATTGGTCGGGAAATGCGCGGGCCGGAGGTTGATGGGCATCCCGCGCTTCGCGGCCTGGCGGCGCAGTTCCTGCATCCGGTAGGCCTGCCGCGCTGGATGGCGCTCGGCCGGCGCCACGCCCCCGGTGCGGGCGAAAAGCGCCACGATATCGACAGGCTTGTAGACGATGTCGGCGCCATGCGCCCCGGCGATGCGTTCGAGACGGTCGCCGGCGAGATAGGCGAAGGGCGAGATCGTGGAGAAGAAATAGTCGATCCTCGGCATGGCGCGCTCCGCTCGGGCAAGGTTTGCGCGACCCTAAGCGCGTGCTAAGCGGTGTCAACGTCACGAATCCGTCATGTGCGCCATCGCCGGAGCCCCAGCATGCCAAACATCATCGAGCCGAAACTGATCTCCGGAAACGCGAACATGCCGCTTGCGCGCGCGATCGCGCGCCGCATGTCCATGCATCGCGGCATGAATGTCGGGCTGGTGGACGCCCGGGTGGAGCGTTTCAACGACCAGGAAGTCTTCGTCGAGGTGTTCGAGAACGTCCGGGGCGAGGACATGTTCATCGTCCAGCCGACCTCGAACCCGGCCAACGACAACCTGATGGAGCTGCTGATCATGGCCGATGCGCTGCGCCGCTCCTCGGCGGCGCGGATCACGGCGGTGATCCCCTATTTCGGCTACGCGCGCCAGGACCGGCGCACCAAGGCGCGCACGCCGATCTCCGCCAAGCTGGTGGCGAACATGCTGGTGGGGTCCGGAATCGAGCGGGTGCTGACGATGGATCTTCACGCCGCCCAGATCCAGGGCTTCTTCGACATCCCGGTGGACAACCTTTACGCCGCGCCGGTCTTCGCCCTCGACATCCAGGCGCAGTTCCAGGGGCATGTCGACGAGGTGATGGTCGTCTCGCCCGACGTGGGCGGCGTGGCGCGCGCGCGCGAACTCGCCCAGCGTATCGGCTGCCCTCTCGCGATCGTGGACAAGCGCCGCGAGAAGCCGGGCGAGGTGGCCGAGATGACGATCATCGGCGATGTGAGCGACAAGCGCTGCATCATCGTGGACGACCTTTGCGACACGGCGGGAACGCTTTGCAAGGCGGCGCAGGTCCTCCAGGAACGTGGCGCCAAGGAAGTGCACGCCTATATCACTCACGGCGTGCTGTCGGGCCCCGCGGTCGAGCGGATCACCAACTCGGTGATGAAGAGCCTCGTCATCACCGACACCATCCAGCCGACGCAGGCGGCCATGGCGGCGCCCAACATCCGCATCCTGCCCACCGCGCCGATCTTCGCGCAGGCGATCCTGAACATCTGGAACGGAACGTCGGTGTCGTCGCTGTTCGAGACCGAGACGCTGGAGCCGATCTACGAAGGCCAGTTCAAGGTCGCCTGACCGGCGCGCGCCCACCCGGAAACGGAAAACGGCCCCGCGAGGGGGCCGTTCCCGGATCCCTGAAAACGACCCGCGGGCCGTTCAGACCATGTCGTCCATCAGCTGCGCGAGGTCCGCGACGAAGAGTTCCGCGGCATCCTTCTGTTCGGCCGGGGCCTTCTGCGCGGCGGTGCGCGCCTCCTCGAGCGCGGCCTCGATCTCGTCGCGGTTCTCCGAGCCGGACTTGTAGGCGCGTTCCGCGAGGACGATGGCGCCCTCGGGCGAGAGTTCGGCGAACCCGCCGGTCACCGCGTAGCGCGCGGTCTGACCGTCCGCACCCGTCACGGTGACGATGCCCGGCCGCAGGCTGGTGATGACCGGCGCGTGGTTCGGCATCGCGGTCATCTGGCCATCCGCCCCGGGCAGCTGCACCTGTTGTGCCTCGAGCGAGGCGAGGCGCCGCTCGGGCGAGACGAGATCGAACTGCATCGTGTCGGCCATTGGGCCTTCCTTTCTCGGTTGCGTCGGGCCCGGCTCAGGCGGCGTCCGCCGCCATCTTCTCGGCCTTCGCCTTCACGTCCTCGATGCCGCCCACCATGTAGAAGGCGCCCTCGGGCAGGTGGTCGTATTCGCCGGCGACCACGGCCTTGAAGGAGGCGATGGTCTCCTCGATCGGCACCTGCACGCCGGGCGAGCCGGTGAACACCTCCGCCACGTCGAAGGGCTGGCTGAGGAAGCGCTGGATCTTACGCGCCCGCGCCACGGTCAGCTTGTCCTCTTCGCTGAGCTCGTCCATGCCGAGGATCGCGATGATGTCCTGCAGCGACTTGTAGCGCTGAAGGATGCCCTGCACGTCGCGCGCCACCTGGTAGTGCTCTTCGCCGACCACCGAGGGATCGAGAATCCGGCTGGTCGAGTCGAGCGGGTCCACGGCGGGGTAGATGCCCAGCTCGGAGATCGCGCGCGACAGAACGGTGGTCGCGTCGAGGTGGGCGAAGGAGGTCGCGGGCGCCGGGTCCGTCAGGTCGTCCGCCGGCACGTAGATCGCCTGCACCGAGGTGATGGAGCCCGCGCGCGTGGAGGTGATCCGCTCCTGCAGTGCGCCCATGTCGGTCGCGAGCGTCGGCTGGTAGCCCACGGCCGAGGGGATCCGGCCGAGAAGGGCCGACACCTCGGAGCCCGCCTGGGTGAAGCGGAAGATGTTGTCCACGAAGAACAGCACGTCGGTGCCCGACTGGTCGCGGAACTGCTCGGCAAGCGTGAGGCCCGACAGCGCCACGCGCATCCGCGCGCCCGGCGGCTCGTTCATCTGGCCGTAGACCAGCGCCACCTTGGACTTGGTCAGGTCTTCGGCGTTGATCACGCCCGACTCGATGAACTCGTAGTAGAGGTCGTTGCCCTCGCGGGTGCGCTCGCCGACCCCGGCGAACACCGAATAGCCCGAGTGCACCTTGGCGATGTTGTTGATGAGTTCCTGGATGAGCACCGTCTTGCCCACCCCGGCACCGCCGAAGAGGCCGATCTTGCCGCCCTTCGAATAGGGCGCGAGCAGGTCGATGACCTTGATGCCGGTGACGAGGATCTCGGACTCCGTCGACTGCTCGACGAATTCCGGCGCGCTGGCGTGGATCGGGCGCCGCTCCTCCGTCTTGACATCGCCCTTCTCGTCGATCGGCTCGCCCACGACGTTCATGATGCGCCCGAGCGTCCCGTCGCCGACGGGCATGGTGATCGGCCCGCCGCTGTCGGCAACCTCCTGTCCGCGCACGAGCCCCTCGGTCGCGTCCATCGCGATGGTGCGCACCGTGTTCTCGCCAAGGTGCTGCGCGACCTCGAGAACGAGGCGCTTGCCGTTGTTGTCTGTCTCGAGCGCGTTCAGGATCTCGGGCAGGTGTTCATCGAACTGAACGTCCACCACGGCGCCGATGACCTGCGTCACTTTACCTTTTTCATTTGCCATGTCGGTGTCTCCGGTTCCGTTAGAGCGCCTCGGCGCCCGAAATGATCTCGATCAGCTCGTTGGTGATGACGGCCTGTCGGGTGCGGTTGTACTGGATGGTCAGCTTGTCGATCATCTCGCCCGCGTTGCGCGTCGCGTTGTCCATCGCCGTCATCCGGGCGCCCTGCTCCGAGGCGCCGTTCTCCAGCAGCGCGGCGAAAATCTGCGTCGCCACGCCCTTGGGCAGCAGATCCGCCAGGAGTTCTTCCTCGCCCGGCTCGTAATCGTAAAGCGTGCTCGCCGCGGCGTCCTCCTCGGGGGCGTCGAAATCGGCCGGGATGACCTGCTCCGCGGTGGGTTCCTGGCTGACCACGTTGATGAAGCGGGCGTAGTAGATCGTGGCCACGTCGAATTCGCCGGCGTCGAAACGCTCGAGAACGTTCCGGGCGATCGCCTGCGCGTCGCCGTAGCCCACGCGCTTCACCTCCGACAGATCGACGTGATCGATGAACTGGTCCGCCCATTCGCGCCTCAGCACGTCGCGGCCCTTCTTGCCCACGGTGAGGATCTTCACAGTCTTGCCGTCCGCCGCAAGCTTTTCCGCGTGTCGCCGGGCCAGCTTGGCGATGTTGGCGTTGAACGCGCCGCATAGGCCGCGCTCCGCCGTCATCACGACCAGCAGGTGCGTCTGGCCCGACCCGGTCCCGGCCAGCAGCTTGGGGGCATTCGCGGTGTCGCCCACCGAAGCGGCGAGTTGCCCCATCACGGCGGCGAACCGCTCGGCGTAAGGGCGCGACTGTTCGGCCGCATCCTGGGCGCGGCGAAGCTTCGCCGCCGCGACCATCTGCATGGCGTTGGTGATTTTCCGGGTCGACTTGACCGACTCGATCCGGTTCTTGAGGTCCTTTAGGCTTGGCATGCGCCTTGTCCTTCGTCCCGTGGATCAGGTCAGCTGAAGTCCTTGGCGTACTCGTCGATCACCGACTTCAGCCGGTCCTCCGCGTCGCCCTTGATCTTCGGGTCCTCGTTCGTGATCCAGTCGAGCGTGTCCTTGTGCTTGCCGCGCAGGTGCTTGAGCAGCCCCTCCTCGAAGCGGCGAACGTCCGCCACCTTGAGGTCGTCGAGATAGCCCTTGGTGCCGGCGAAAACGACGCAGACGATCTCGGCGTTGGTCAGCGGCGAGAATTCCGGCTGCTTGAGAAGCTCGGTCAGGCGCGCGCCGCGGTTGAGCAGCCGCTGCGTCGAGGCGTCGAGGTCCGAGCCGAACTGCGCGAAGGCCGCCATCTCGCGATACTGCGCGAGTTCCAGCTTCAGCGAGCCCGCGACCGACTTCATCGCCGCGGTCTGCGCCGCAGAGCCCACGCGGCTGACCGAAAGGCCGGTGTTCACGGCCGGGCGGACGCCCTGGTAGAAAAGCTCCGTCTCGAGGAAGATCTGGCCGTCGGTGATCGAGATCACGTTGGTCGGAATGAAGGCCGACACGTCGCCAGCCTGCGTCTCGATGATGGGCAGCGCGGTGAGAGAGCCGGCACCGTTGTCCTCGTTCATCTTTGCCGACCGCTCCAGCAGACGGGAGTGCAGGTAGAACACGTCGCCCGGATAGGCCTCGCGGCCCGGCGGGCGGCGCAGCAGAAGCGACATCTGGCGGTAGGCCACGGCCTGCTTGGAAAGGTCGTCGTAGACGCAGAGCGAGTGGCGGCCGTTGTCGCGGTAGTATTCGGCCATGGCGGTGGCCGAATAGGGCGCGAGATACTGCATCGGCGCCGGGTCGGAGGCGGTGGCGGCCACCACGATGGAGTACTCCATCGCGCCGCTCTCCTCCAGTTTCTTCACGAGCTGCGCGACGGTCGAGCGCTTCTGGCCGATCGCGACATAGACGCAGTAGAGCTTCTTCGACTCGTCGTCGCCCGCCGCATCGTTGTAGCTTTTCTGGTTGAGCATGGTGTCGAGCGCCACGGCGGTCTTGCCGGTCTGCCGGTCGCCGATGATCAGCTCGCGCTGGCCGCGACCGATCGGGATCATCGCGTCGATCGCCTTGAGGCCGGTCGCCATCGGCTCGTGCACCGATTTGCGCGGGATGATGCCGGGCGCCTTCACGTCCGCGACGCGGCGCTCGGTCGCCTCGATCGGGCCCTTGCCGTCGAGCGGATTGCCGAGGCCGTCCACGACCCGGCCCAGGAGCGCGTCGCCGACCGGCACGTCCACGATGGACTTCGTGCGCTTGACCGTGTCGCCCTCGCCGATCTCGCGGTCCGAGCCGAAGATCACGATGCCGACATTGTCGACCTCGAGGTTGAGCGCCATGCCGCGGATGCCGCCGTCGAACTCCACCATCTCGCCGGCCTGGATGTTGTCGAGGCCGTGGACCCGGGCGATCCCGTCACCGACGGAAAGGACGCGGCCGACCTCGGCAACCTCGGCCTCTTCGCCGAAGTTCTTGATCTGCTCCTTCAGGATCGCAGAAATCTCGGCTGCTTGGATACCCATCTATCCGACCTCTTTCATTGTATTCTGGAGAGAGTTGAGGCGCGAGCGGATCGAGGTGTCGATCATCTTCGAGCCAACCTTGACGACAAGACCGCCGATGAGATCCTCATCGACGGTCGCATTGATCTTAACGTCCTTGCCGAAGCGCGCCTTGAGCGTCTCGCCGAGTTTCTGCGACTGCGCCTTCGTCAGCGCCTTCGCGCTGATCACGTCGGCCGTCACCTCGCCCTTGTGGCGGGCGATGCGCTCGCGCAGTTGCGTGACGAGCTGCGGCAGCACGAAGAGGCGACGCTTCTGCGCCATGAGGCCGAGCGCGTTGGCGAGCGCGGGCATCAGCTCCATCTTCGCCGCGACCGCGGCAATCGCACGCTCCTGCGCTTCCCGGCCATAGATCGGCGAGGAAATGAGATCCCGAAGCTCGGGGCTGTCCGCCAGCGCCTCGCCCAGCGCATCCGCCCCCGCCTCGAGCGCGTCGAGAGAGTCGGCCTCGAGGGCGATCTCGAAGATGGCGGTGGCGTAGCGCGCGGCGATGCCAGAGGAAATCGATGCTGTTTCGGACACGTCCACCCTTCCGATGTCAAGCCCCGGCCCGTGGTCGCACGAAACCGCGCCCGGGGACGTTGAGGCGCCCGGCGGGCGCTGGCAGCAAAATCGGCGTGGGTGTAGCAGAGGCTTTGTGACTGGGCAACAACCTAAGCCGCCTTTTGCATGGCGCCGCGAAGTCCCTGTGCAAGCGGGCCCGATCGGGCCCGGCCGGCCGCGCCCCGGGGCCGCCACGGCCCGGGCTCGCTGCGCCTGCGAAGCGATGATTCCCGCACCGCGGCAATCGCGGCCGGTCTCGCGCAACGTCCTCGCACGCGCCCGTCAGGCGGGCTTTGCCTCCGGCGACGGGGCGAGCACCCCGAGCGGCTTTCGCGCCTGCTCCTTCGCGCCCGGCCCCGCCGGCGCCGAGACGCGCTTGGACACCTCGACCATCAGGACCCCGCCGGCGAGGCCGGACGACAGGCTCCGGCCCATCCGTTCCCACATGGCGCCGGTCTTCATCCAGAAGCGGCGGCTGCTCGGCGGCTGGAAGAGCGCCGCGGCATGCCGTTCGGTCACGAAGTCGTGCGCCCGCAACTGCGTCTCCAGCTGGGACATCGTGTAGGGTCGGCCGTATCCGAACGGCGTGTCGTCGCTGCGCGACCACAGACCGGCGCGGTTCGGCACGATGAACATGGCGCGCCCGCCCGGTCCGAGCACGCGGTGACATTCGCGGAGAAGCTCCGAGGGCCGCTCCGACGTCTCCAGCCCGTGCAGCACCACGAGCCGGTCCACGTGCCCCGTCTCGATCGGCCAGAGCGTCTCTTCGCTCAGGAGGGCGACGTTCGGCAGCCCTGACGGCCAGGCCATGACCCCCTGCGGCGCCGGCATGAGAGCGACCACGCGCCGCGCCTCGCTCAGGTAGGGGCGGAGCAGGGGAACCGCGAAGCCAAAGCCCGCCACGGTGCGCCCCTTCGCCTCCGGCCACAGTGTCCGCAGGTGGTCACGGATCGCCCGTTGCGCCGCGCGCCCGAGGGCGCTGCGGTAATAGAAGTTTCGCAGGTCCTGCACGTCCAGATGCATTGCGACCCATGGGGCAAATCGGCAAGGCTGGGACGAGCATAGCAACCGAGAGACGAAACACCATGCCCCTCGAGATCGTCACCGTTCCCTGCCTGACCGACAACTACGCCTTTCTCGCCCACGACCCCGAGACCGGCACGACCGCCGTCGTGGATGCGCCCGAGGCCGGGCCGATCCTCGCCGCACTGGAAGAGCGTGGCTGGCGCGCCGACCTGGTGATCCTGACGCACCACCACGGCGATCACGTGCAGGGCCTCGCCGACATCATGGACGCCCATCATGCAANCCGAGGCCGGGCCGATCCTCGCCGCACTGGAAGAGCGTGGCTGGCGCGCCGACCTGGTGATCCTGACGCACCACCACGGCGATCACGTGCAGGGCCTCGCCGACATCATGGACGCCCATCATGCAAAGGTGGCCGGCCCAGCGGACGACGTGCACCGGCTTCCCGCGCTCGACATGCAGCTCGCCGAGGGGGACGAGATCGAGATCGGCGCCGAGCGCGGAAGGGTCATCGAGGTGCCGGGCCACACCACCGGCCACATCGCGGTGCACTTTCCCGAAAGCGGCGTCGCCTTCACCGCCGACAGCCTCATGGCGCTCGGCTGCGGGCGCGTGTTCGAGGGCACGATGGACCAGATGTGGGCCAGCCTGTCCAAGCTCGCCGCGCTGCCGCCGGAAACAATGATCTGCTCCGGCCACGAATACACCCTCGCCAACGGAAAATTCGCGCTGTCCGTTGAACCGGGCAACGCCGACCTTATTTCCCGGATGGAAGAGACGGAAAAGGCCCGCGCAGACGGCCGACCGACCGTCCCTTCCAGACTGGGGCTGGAACTCGCGACGAATCCATTTCTGCGTGCCGCAAGCCCGGACATCCGCGAAACCATCGGCATGCCCGATGCCTCCGACGCGGACGTGTTCGCGGAACTGCGGCGCCGGAAGGACGAATTCTGAGCCTCGCGGCGGGACAACACGACGCAGTGAAGCCGATTGTGAAGCGCGCTTCCAAGAAAATGCTTGAAGCCGGTCGGTGATCGACCAAACTTTAACCAGCAGAGCCCATCGTCGGAGACACACCTCCGTCGGCCAAGACCAGAGGAGCACGCCCGTGCCGTCATTCTCGACCACGCTGGAACAGGCAATCCACTCCGCGCTGGCGCTGGCCAACTCGCGCTCGCACGAGTTCGCCACGCTCGAGCACCTGCTGCTCGCGCTCATCGACGAGCCCGACGCCGCCAAGGTACTGAAAGCCTGCAATGTCGATACCGAAGACCTCCGCGGAACGCTCGTGGACTTCATCGACGACGACCTTTCGAACCTCGTCACCGACGTGGAAGGTTCGGAGGCGGTGCCGACCGCCGCCTTCCAGCGCGTGATCCAGCGCGCGGCCATCCACGTCCAGAGCTCGGGCCGCACCGAGGTGACGGGCGCCAACGTGCTCGTCGCGATCTTCGCCGAGCGCGAGTCGAACGCCGCCTACTTCCTGCAGGAGCAGGACATGACCCGCTACGACGCGGTGAATTTCATCGCCCATGGCGTGGCCAAGAACCCGGCCTACGGCGAAAGCCGCCCGGTGACCGGCGCGACCGAGGCCGAGGAAGAGCAGGCGCAGGCGTCCGAGCAGGCCGACCAGAAGGAATCCGCGCTCGGAAAGTATTGCGTCGACCTCAACGAGAAATCGCGGCGCGGCGACGTCGATCCCCTGATCGGCCGCGACACCGAGGTGGAGCGCTGCATCCAGGTGCTGTGCCGCCGCCGCAAGAACAACCCGCTTCTCGTGGGCGATCCGGGCGTCGGCAAGACCGCCATCGCCGAGGGCCTCGCGCTCAAGATCATCCGCGGCGAGACGCCCGAGGTGCTGCGCAACACCACGATCTATGCGCTGGACATGGGCGCACTTCTGGCCGGTACCCGCTACCGCGGCGATTTCGAGGAGCGGCTGAAAGCCGTCGTGCAGGAGCTGGAGGACCACCCCGATGCGGTACTCTTCATCGACGAGATCCACACCGTGATCGGCGCCGGCGCGACCTCCGGCGGGGCGATGGACGCCTCCAACCTCCTGAAGCCCGCGCTTCAGGGCGGGCGGCTGCGCACCATGGGCTCCACCACCTACAAGGAGTTCCGCCAGCACTTCGAGAAGGATCGCGCGCTCAGCCGCCGGTTCCAGAAGATCGACGTGACCGAGCCCACGGTCGACGACACCGTGAAGATCCTCAAGGGCCTCAAGCCCTATTTCGAGGATCACCACGCGGTGAAGTACACGGCCGACGCGATCAAGTCGGCGGTCGAACTCAGCGCGCGCTACATCACCGACCGCAAGCTGCCCGACAAGGCGATCGACGTGATCGACGAGGCCGGCGCGGCGCAGCACCTCGTGGCGGAGTCGAAGCGTCGCAAGACCATCGGCGCCAAGGAGATCGAGGCGGTGGTCGCCAAGATCGCCCGCATCCCGCCCAAGAGCGTGTCGAAGGACGACGCCGAGGTGCTCAAGGATCTCGAGGGCACGCTGCAGCGCGTCGTGTTCGGCCAGGACCAGGCGATCGTGGCGCTGTCGTCGGCGATCAAGCTTGCCCGTGCCGGTCTGCGCGAGCCCGACAAGCCCATCGGCAACTACCTCTTCGCCGGCCCGACCGGCGTCGGCAAGACGGAGGTCGCCAAGCAGCTCGCCGACACGCTCGGCGTGGAGCTTCTGCGCTTCGACATGTCGGAATACATGGAAAAGCACGCCGTCAGCCGCCTGATCGGCGCACCTCCGGGCTATGTCGGCTTCGACCAGGGCGGGCTGCTCACCGACGGGGTGGATCAGCATCCGCACTGCGTGCTCCTGCTCGACGAGATCGAGAAGGCGCACCCGGACGTGTTCAACATCCTGCTGCAGGTGATGGACCACGGCACGCTGACCGACCATAACGGCCGCTCGGTGGATTTCCGCAACGTGATCCTGATCATGACCTCGAACGCGGGCGCCACGGAACAGGCCAAGGCCGCCGTCGGTTTCGGCCGGGAACGCCGCGAGGGCGAGGATACCGCCGCCATCGAGCGCACGTTCACGCCCGAGTTCCGCAACCGGCTCGACGCGGTCATCAGCTTCCAGCCGCTGCCGAAGGAGGTCATCCTCCAAGTGGTCGAGAAGTTCGTGCTGCAACTCGAGGCGCAGCTCATGGATCGCAACGTCGCCATAGAGCTGACGAAACCGGCCGCGGAATGGCTCGCCGAGAGGGGGTACGACGACAAGATGGGCGCGCGCCCGCTTGGCCGCGTGATCCAGGAGCACATCAAGAAGCCGCTCGCGGAGGAGTTGCTCTTCGGCAAGCTCGCCAAAGGCGGTGTCGTTCGCGTCGCCATCAAGGACGGCAAGATCGACCTGCAGATCCAGGGGTCGGGCAAGCCGCGGCTTTCCGGCAACAAGCCGCCCCTCCTGACCGCGGAGTGACACGGGCGCTCGCGCTCGCATGGCTTCTCGCCCCCGCCGCAACCGCGGCGGGGGCGCTCGACCTCGGGTCGCCCATCGTTTGCCCGGAAGGCCGAACCTGCTTCATCCAGCAATACGTGGACCGCGACCCGGGCCCCGGCGCGCAGGATTACACCTGTCAGGGTCTCAGCTATGACGGTCACAAGGGAACAGATTTCGCGCTGGCCACGCATGCCCAGATGGCAGAGGGCGTGGACGTGATCGCCGCCGCACCGGGTGTGGTGCGCGGCACGCGCGACGGGATGGCCGACATCGTCTTCGAGGCGCGGATGGAGGCCACGCTCGACGGTCGGGATTGCGGCAACGGCGTCGCGATCCGCCACGAGAACGGCTGGGAAACCCAATACTGCCATCTGCGCCGCGGGTCGATCACCGTGCGCACCGGAGACGAGGTGGCGCGCGGCGACGTGCTGGGCCAGGTCGGCCTCAGCGGCCGGACCCAGTTCCCGCATGTGCATATCTCGGTCCGCGATGCGGAGGGGCAGGTCGTGGACCCGTTCGACCCGGATGGCGAACTCTCCTGCGGCGCCCCGCCTGCGTCCGACGCGATGCTCTGGACCGATCCGCCCGCCTACGTGCCGGGCGCGCTGCTCGACGCGGGCTTCGCCACCCGCGTGCCGGACTATGCGGCGGTCAAGGCGGGCGCGGCGCGCGAGGCACTTTTGCCCGACGCTCCGATGGTGCTGTTCGGCTATGCCTTCGGCGGCCGGACGGGCGATGAGCTCGCGCTCCGCATCGAGGGGCCGGACGGCATCGTCGTCGAGGACGTGAGCCGCCTCGACAAGCCGCAGGCGCAATTCTTCCGCGCCGCGGGCCGGCGCAGCCCCCCGGGCGGCTGGGCACCCGGCGATTATCGCGGGGTCGTGGAGTTCCGCCGCGCGGGAGAGGTCATCGGCACGCGCGACGTGCCGGTCACCCTGCGCTGATCACCTCGAAGCGGTCCACGTCCACCATGCCGTGATCGGTGATCTTCAGATGCGGGATCACCGGCAGCGCCACGAAGGCGAGTTGCAGGAAGGGTTCGGCCAGCGTCACGCCCAGCGCCTTCGCGGCCGCGCGCAGCTCCCTGAGCCGCGCATGCACCTCCTCGAAGGGCGCGAGGCTCATCAGCCCGGCCATCGCCAGCGGCAGCTCGGCCGTCACCGCGCCCGCCCGGGCCACGACGAAGCCGCCGCCGATCACGGACAGACGGTTCACCGCCACGGCCAAGTCGGCATAATCCGCGCCGACGGCGACGATGTTGTGATGGTCATGCGCCACGGTGGCGGCGATCGCGCCCTCCCGGATGCCGAAGCCCTGCACGAAGCCGGTGGCGATGTTGCCGTTCCGCCCATGCCGCTCCACCACCGCAACGCGGGCGAGATCGCGCGCGGGATCGGGGCGCTTGTCGCCGTCCTCGGGCGCGATCTCAGAGGTCAGATGCGCGGTGATGATCTTGCCCGGCAGGATGCCGATCACGGGCGTCTCGGCCCGGTTGCCCGCGCAGCGGAAGCTTTCGGGGCCGACGCGCGGCGCGTTCACGCTGCGGGTCGCCACGGGCGGCACCGTCTCCCGCGTGGCGAAGGCGGCTTCCGTCGCCTCGACCCCCCCGCACCAGACACGGACGGCGCGGCAGTCCTCGAGCGACTCCAGCGCCACGATATCCGCCCGCTTGCCCGGCGCGATCTGGCCCCGGTCCTTCAGCCCGAACGCCTCCGCCGCCGAGAGCGAGGCGGCGCGATAGACCGCGAGAGGTGGGCGGCCCGCCGCGATCGCCGTGCGGATCATGTGGTCGAGATGGCCCTCCTCGGCGATGTCGAGCGGGTTCCGGTCATCGGTGCAGAAGGCGAGATAGGGCGCGGTGCGCTCGGTCAGAAGCGGCATCAGCGCCGCGAGATCCTTCGAGACGGAACCCTCCCGGATCAGGACGCGCATGCCCTTCTGCAGCTTCTCCCGCGCCTCCTCTGCGCTCGTGGCCTCGTGCTCGGTGCGGATGCCGGCCGCCAGATAGGCGTTGAGCTCGCGCCCGGAGAGAAGCGGCGCATGCCCGTCGATGTGCTGGCCCCGGAAGAGCTCCAGCTTGGCGAGCACGTCCGGCTCGCCATGCACGACGCCGGGATAGTTCATCATCTCGGCCAGCCCGATCACCTTCGGGTGGCCCATGAGCGGCGCGAGGTCCGCCGCCTCCAGCCGCGCGCCGGCCGTCTCCATCGCGGTCGAGGGCACGCAGGACGAGAGGTTCACGCGCAGGTCCATGACCATCCGCTCGGCCGCGTCCAGGAAATAGCGCAGCCCCGCGAGCCCCGCGACGTTGGCGATCTCGTGCGGGTCGCAGATCGCCGTGGTGATCCCCCGCGGCGCCACGCAGCGCTCGAACTCGAAGGGCGTGACCATCGAGCTTTCGACATGAAGGTGCGTGTCGATGAAGCCCGGAACGAGGACGAGGCCCGAGACGTCCACCTCCTCCCGGCCGTCGTAGCTTTCGCAGGTGCCGACGACGGTGTCGCCCGCGATCGCCACGTCGCCGTCCAGCAACTCCCCGGTCACGAGGTCGAGCACCCGGCCGCCCTTCAGCACGAGATCGGCGGGCGCGCGGCCCGCGCCCTGGGCGACGAGAGAGGCGAGATCGGTGCGGGACATGGGCGGGCTCCTTCGCGGCTGGCCCGATGATGCCAGCGCGCGGGCGAAAGGCAACCGCCCGGCCAGATTGACAGGGTGCGGCAGGCTGGTAGCGTTGCGCGGGGGAGGAGCGCGCGCCATGCTCAGGGAATTTCCGGTCTTCACCGCCGCCGCCGTGCAGGCCGCGCCGGTCTATCTCGACGCCGCGGCCACCGCCCAGAAGGCGGCGCGGCTGATCGGAGAGGCGGCGGCGAAAGGCGCGAGGCTCGTGGTCTTCCCCGAGGTCTTCGTGCCCGGCTATCCCTACTGGAACTGGATCACCGACCCGGTGACCGGCAGCGCCTGGTTCGAGAAGCTCGTGCGCGCCTCGGTCTTCCTGCCCGGCCCCGAGATCGAGACCGTGGCCGCCGCGGCGGCCGAGCACGGCGTCTACGTGGTGATCGGGGTGAACGAGCGGAGCCCGGTCTCGCTCGGCGCGCTCTACAACACGCTCGTCTTCCTCGGGCCGGACGGGACGATCTTGGGCCGGCACCGCAAGCTCGTGCCCACCTGGGCCGAGAAGCTCACCTGGACGGGCGGGGACGGCGCGTCGCTCCGGGTCTACGACACGGAAATCGGCCCCCTGGGCGGGCTGGCCTGCGGCGAGAACACCAACACGCTTGCCCGGTTCACGCTGCTCGCGCAGGGAGAGCTGGTGCACGCGGCCTCCTACATCTCGCTGCCCGTCGCGCCGCCCGACTACGACATGGCCGAGGCGATCCGGCTGCGCGGCCAGTCCCACAGCTTCGAGGGGAAGGTCTTCACCGTCGTCGCCACCTCCACCATCTCCGAGGAGATCATCGCGGCGATGGAAGGGGTGCGCCCCGATGCCCGCGCGCTCCTCGAGCGCAAGTCCTCGGCCTGGTCGGGCATCATCGGGCCCGACGGGCGCGAGGTGGTGCCCGGGCTCGTGGACGAAGAGGGGATCGTCACCGCCGAGATCGATCTCGCCCGCTGCATCCAGCCGCGGCAGATGCACGACATCACCGGGCACTACAACCGCTTCGACATCTTCCGGCTCGAGGTGAACCGCACGCCCCATGCCGCCGTCTCGCCGCGCGACCCGTCCACGCCGGGCGAGGGGCAGGCCGCCGGAACCGCGCCCGCCGGGCCGATCGTCACCGAAGGAGACGCCCCATGAACGCCAAGGATCAACGCGACGACATTCTGGGCCGCGCGCGTGTGAAGGACGACGAGGCGCTCCGCGCCTATTACGACGAGCTCGCCGCCTGCGAGACCGGCGCGCTCTGGACCGTGGCCAACGACATCGAGCCCTGGGAGCCCACGCCCAAATCGGCGCCGACGATCTGGCGGAGCCGCGACCTGCGCGAGAAGGTGCTGGCCGCCCTCGATCTCGTGAAGCCCGAGGATGCGGGACGCCGCGTGGTGTTCCTGCGCAACCCGAAGCGCAAGGACGTCTCCGCCTGCTGCGGCTGGCTCTTCTCCGGCATCCAGGTGATGCGCCCCGGAGAGGCCGCGCCGGCGCACAACCACGCGGCCTCGGCGCTGCGCTTCATCATGGAGGGCGCGGGCGCCTACACGGTGGTGGACGGGCACCGCCTCACGCTGAACGCGCGGGATTTCGTCATCACGCCCAACGGTACCTGGCACGAGCACGGCGTGCTGGAGGATGGCGAGACCTCGATGTGGCAGGACGGGCTCGACATTCCGCTGACCAACGCGCTCGAGGCCAATTTCTACGCGGTGCACCCCGAGGACTGGCAGAACTCCAACCTGCCCTTCGACGCGAGTCCCGCGACCTGGGGCGCGCCGGGTCTTCTGCCCGCGACCGAGAACTGGGGCGCCTTCTACTCACCTTTAATGAAATACGGCTGGGACAAGACCTACGAGGGGCTGCAGGCCTACGCGAAGGTGACCGACGGCGACCCGTTCGACGGCATCTACATGCGCTTCGTGAACCCGAAGACGGGCGGGCACCCGATGGCGACGATGGGCGCCTCGATGCAGATGCTGCGCCCGGCCGAGCACACCAGGGCGCACCGGCACACCGGCAACGTGATCTACCAGGTCGCCAAGGGGCGCGGCTACTCGGTGATCGGCGGCGTGCGCTACGACTGGGAAGAGCGCGACATCTTCTGCGTCCCGCCCTGGACCTGGCACGAGCACTGCAATCTCGACGAGGGCGAGGACGCCTGCCTCTTCTCCTTCAACGACTTCCCGGTCATGGAGGCGTTGAAGTTCTACCGCGAACAGGCCTATCCCGAGAACGGCGGCCACCAGGACGTGACCGCGACGGCCTGAACGGGGGACATACCATGAAACTCATCACCTTCCGCCGGCATCCCGCGGATGCCGGCCGGCTCGGCGCCCTGCTGAGCGATCAGGTGGTCGACCTGGCGCTGCTGGGCGACGCCACGGGCGAACCGCTGCCCGACGCGATGCTCGACTTCATCGATCTCGGGCCGCAGGCCGTGGCGCAGACCGCCGCGCTGCTGGACGACATCGGGGACGACATGCCGCTGGGCGCCGCGCAGCCCCTGGCCAACGTCACGGTGATGGCGCCGATCCCGCGCACGCGGAAGAACATCTTCGGCATCGGTCTCAACTACGCCGAGCACATCGCCGAAAGCGCGCGCGGCCTCGACACCGCAGCCGACATGCCCGAGAAACCGGTCATCTTCTCGAAGCCGCCCACTGCCATCGTAGGCCCGGGCGATCCGATCCTGCACGACGCGTCGCTCACGCAGCAGCTCGACTGGGAGGTGGAACTCGCGATCGTCATCGGCACGCGGGCGCAGCGGGTCGCGGAGGCCGACGCCATGAGCCGCGTCTTCGGCTACACGGTGATGTGCGACGTCTCGGCCCGCGACAACCGCCGCGCCGGACAGTGGATCGTCTCCAAGGGCATGGACAGCTACGCGCCGATGGGGCCCTGCATCGTCACCGCCGACGAGATCCCGGATCCGCACGACCTCGACCTCTGGCTTGCCAAGAACGGCGAGGAGAAGCAGCGCTCCAACACCCGCGACATGTATTTCAAGATCCCGCATCTGATCGCCGACCTGTCGGCGGGCATCACGCTGGAGCCGGGCGACGTGATCGCCACGGGCACGCCCGAGGGCGTGGGCGCGGGGCGCGATCCGCAGGAATGGATGTGGCCGGGCGACGTGATCGAATACGGCGTGGACGGCATCGGCGTCATGCGCAACCCGGTGATCCGGGCGGGCTGACGGCCCCTCGCGGTCAGACCTGGTAGCGCGTGGCGCCCCGCCGCCGCGTGTCGACTGGCCGCGCGAGGATGGCAGCGTGATGGGCGCGCTGGTCGCAGTTGGCGCGCGGGCAGATGCGGCAGTTGATCCCGATGGGCGTCATCTGCGTGGCCTTGACCGCGAAGCCCTCGGCGTAGCCGATTTCGGGTGCGTGCTCGACCGAGCAGCCCATCGCGACGGCAAGCCGGATGTCCTGCGCGTGGCGCGCGAAGGTGGGCCGGTCCACCGTGCGGGAGAAGACGAAGAACTGGCTCTGGTCGGGCATCTCCACGAATTGCGGCACGATGCGCCCCGGCGTGCGAAAGGAGGTGTGCACGTCGAGCCGCGGGCAGGCCCCGCCGCGTTCGGCGAGGTGGAAGCTCGTGGAATTGAAGCGCTTGGTGACGTTGCCCGCCTTGTCGATCCGCAGGAAGAACAGCGGCACACCCTGCGCCCCGTCGCGCTGAAGCGTCGTGGCCCGGTGACAGGCCTGTTCGAAGCTCACGCCGAAGCGCGTGGCGATATGGTCCATGTCGTATTTCGAGGCGCGCGCCTCGGCCAGAAAGGCGTCGTAGGGCATGAGCACCGCTGCCGCGAAATAGTTGGCGAGTTCCACCCGGCAGCGCGCGCGGCCATTCGTGTCCTGGATCCCCGAACGGTCGAGAATCCCGTCGAGCAGCGCCTCCTGCTCGACGAGCGCGGCGACGTGGCAAAGCTGGAACACCCGGTTGGGGTGGTCCATCGCCTGGCTCAGCAGCACCTCGCGGCGCTCTTCGTCGAACAGGCGCAGCGCGTCGGGCAGGTCCTGGACCGGCACGAGACGGGTGCTGAGCCCGAGCCGCTTCGCAAGCCGCGCCTTCAGGTGCGAATAGACGTCATCGAGGGGCGGCGGGGACCCTGCCCAGAACGTCTCGGCCGCCGCCTCGAGTTCGGGGAAATGGTTGCGGTTGCGCCGGAAGAAGTCGTGGACCGCGGATTCGGGCGACGCCGCGATAAGCGGCTCGGCCTGGGACTGGCCGGCCGACGCGACGCTGATCAGCTGGTCCGTCGCCGCCTGGTAGGAGCGGTAGAGCTTCAGGAAGCCGCGCGCCAATTCGGGGCTGTGAACGAGTGCGGCGCGAAGCTGGGGCAGATCGGGGCGCACATCCTCGAAGAGCGGATCCTGCAGGACGGCGCGCAGATCGGCGAGCTGGGTGCTGTCGTCGTCCTCGGCGATGGCGCGCCAGTCCACGCCGTAGACCT
Organism: Rhodosalinus sp. K401; assembly: GCF_041365735.1. Classification (NCBI taxonomy): domain Bacteria; kingdom Pseudomonadati; phylum Pseudomonadota; class Alphaproteobacteria; order Rhodobacterales; family Paracoccaceae; genus Rhodosalinus; species Rhodosalinus sp. K401. The sequence continues at coordinate 91,847 of NZ_JBGFSI010000011.1, forward strand.
CGAAGAGGCGCAGCATCACCGGCACCGAGACGGAACGCTCGTTGTTTTCCAGCAGGTTGACGTAGGAGGTCGAGATGCCGAGCGCGCGGGCCATCTGCGCCTGCGTCTCCCCCCGCTCGAGCCTGAGGCGCCGCAGATGTGGGCCGATGAAAGTCTTCTGCATGCCTTTGCACACCTTTGACGTTTGTGTATTTCACAATTACACATATTTTGATTAATGTAAAATCTCGCGTTTACAGCAGAACCCGTTTTGCTTTTGCACAATTGATGGGCAGTGGCAGTGTCCGGCTCGAAAGACAGATTCCCGCTGGAGGCGACCCGATGCGCACTGGACAGACCCATCTCTTCATTCCCGGCCCGACGAACGTTCCCGAGGACGTCCGGCAGGCGATGAACGTGCCCATGCAGGACATGCGCGCGCCCGATTTCGGCGAGCTGACGCTCGATCTCTTCACCGGGCTGAAAAAGGTCCTGCGAACGGAGGCGGGGCGCGTGATGATGTTCCCGGGCTCGGGCACCGGCGCCTGGGAGGCGGCGATCACCAACACGCTCAACGCGGGCGACAAGGTGCTGATGTCGCGCTACGGGCAGTTCTCGACCCTCTGGGTGGAGATGGCCCAGCGCCTGGGCCTCGACGTCGAGGTGATCGACGTGCCCTGGGGCGCCGGATGCCCGGTCAAGGAATACGCCCGCCGCCTCGGCCGCGACCGCGAAGGCCGGATCAAGGCCGTGTTCGTCACCCACAACGAGACCGCGACCGGGGTCACCTCGGACGTGGCCGCGGTGCGCCGCGCCCTCGACGAGTGTTTCCACGATGCGCTTCTCTTCGTGGACGGCGTCTCGTCCATCGGCTCGATCGATTTCCGCATGGACGACTGGGGCGTGGACCTCGCCGTGACCGGCTCGCAGAAGGGCCTGATGCTGCCCGCAGGGCTCGGCATCCTCGGCGTCTCGGAAAAGGCGATGGAAGCCTCGAAAACCTCCACGATGCGCCGCGCCTATTTCGAATTCGCGGACATGGTGAAGATGAACGAGGGCGGATATTTCCCCTACACGCCGCCGACGCAGCTTTTCCACGGCATGCGCCGCTCGCTCGACCGGATCTTCGCCGAGGGCCTCGACAACGTCGTGGCGCGCCATCACCGTCTTGCCGAAGGCGTCCGCCGCGGCGTGCATGCGATGGGCCTCGAGCTCGTGGCAGAGCATCCCTCGCTCTATTCCGACACCGTCAGCGCGATCCGCGTCCCGCAGGAGATCGACGCGCGCGACGTGATCGCCGCGGCCTACACGAAATACAACACCTCGCTCGGCTCGGGCCTCGCCCGGCTCGCCGGAAAGGTGTTCCGCATCGGCCACCTGGGCGACCTGAACGAGGGCATGATCCTCACCGCCCTCGGCGTCACCGAACTCTCGCTCGCAGAGGCGGGGATGAAGGTGGAGTTCGGCCGCGGCGTGGGCGCGGCGCAGGCGTGGTTCGCCGGCCAGGCCGGCGCGGAACTGCGCGTGGCCGCCGAGTAAGCCCGGCGCCGCGAGGTCGGCGCCGTCATCCGAAACGATCGGGCCCGAACCGGCGGTATCCGCCGGGCCTGCACCGCCTGTCCAAGCATCACCCGGAGGAGACCCATGGACATTCACGAATATCAGGCCAAGGAGATCCTGAACCGCTTCGGCGTGCCGGTGCCCCGCGGCGGGCTGGCCTACAGCCCCGAGCAGGCCGGGTATCGCGCCCGCGAGCTTGGCGGCGACGGATGGGTGGTGAAGGCGCAGATCCATTCCGGCGGGCGCGGAGAGGCGGGCGGCGTGAAGCTCTGCCGCTCGGAGGAGGAGGTGCGCGACTTCGCCGCCACGCTCTTCGGCAAGCAGCTCGTCACCAAGCAGACCGGCGCGTCGGGCAAGGGCGTCTACCGCGTCTGGGTCGAAAGCGCTTCGGACATCGCGCAGGAACTCTATCTCGGCTTCGTGCTCGACCGGAAGTCTGAGCGGATCATGATCGTGGCGTCGGGACATGGCGGGATGGAGATCGAGGATCTGGCCGAGACGGATCCGGACTCGCTCCGCCGCATGGCGATCGACCCCGCCACCGGGCTGTGCGAGTTCCAGGCACGCGAGCTGGCCTTCGCGCTCGGGCTCGAGGGCGGGCTCGTCGCGCAGATGGTCACCACGCTCAAGGCCTGTTACCGCGCCTACCGCGAGCTCGACGCCACGATGGTCGAGATCAACCCCCTCGTCATCACCGGCACGGGCGAGCTCGTCGCGCTCGACGGCAAGATGAGCTTCGACACCAACGCGCTTTTCCGCCGCCCCCAGATCGCCGAACTGCGCGATCCCTCGCAGGAGGACGCGCGGGAATGCATGGCCGCCGACAACGGGCTGGCCTATGTCGGTCTCGATGGCGACATCGGCTGCATCATCAACGGCGCCGGCCTCGCCATGGCGACGATGGACATGATCAAGCTCGCCGGGGGCGAGCCCGCCAACTTCCTCGACATCGGCGGCGGCGCGAGCCCCGAGCGCGTGTGCCGCGCCTTCCGCACCGTGCTCGCCGACCGCAACGTGAGCGTGATCCTCGTCAACATCTTCGCGGGCATCAACCGCTGCGACTGGGTGGCCGAGGGCGTGGTGCAGGCCTACCGCTCCGAGGGGCTCACGCTGCCCGTCGTCGTGCGGCTTTCGGGCACCAACGTCGAGGAGGGCCGGCGCATCCTCGCCGAGTCCGGCCTGCCACTAGTCACCGCGGACACGCTGGCCGACGCCGCCGAGAAGGCCGTCGCCGCCCGCACCAAGCTAGCCGCCTGAGGGAGGACGCCATGGCCATTCTGATCGACGACACCACGAAAGTCCTGGTGCAGGGGATGTCCGGCCGCATCGGCCGCTTCCACGCAGAGGAGATGATCGCCCACGGCACCAATGTCGTGGCCGGCGTCACGCCCGGCAAGGGCGGCGACGAGGTGCTGGGCCGCCCGGTCTTCGACACGGTGCGCGCCGCGGTGGCGGCCACGGGCGCCGAGGCGAGCCTCGTCTTCGTGCCGCCCCCCTTCGCCGCCGACGCGATCATGGAGGCCGCCGACGCCGGGATCCGTACGGCGGTCTGCGTAACCGACGGGATCCCCGCGCAGGACATGATGGAAGTGAAGCGCTTCCTCCGCCGCTACCCGCGCGAGCGCAAGATGCGCCTCATCGGGCCAAATTGCGCGGGCGTCATCTCGCCCGGAAAGGGCTTCATGGGGATCATGCCGCCCCACATCTACACGCCGGGGCGGGTCGGCATCGTCGGCCGTTCCGGCACGCTCGGCTACGAGGCGGCGAGCCAGATGCAGATGCTCGGCATCGGCGTTTCCACCTCCGTGGGCATCGGGGGCGACCCGATCAACGGCTCGTCCTTCCGCGACATCCTCGAGCTTTTCGAAGCGGACGCCGAGACCGACGCGGTGATGCTGATCGGCGAGATCGGCGGCCCGCAGGAGGCGGAGGCCGCGGCCTACGTCCAGGAGCGGATGAAGAAGCCCGTCGTGGCCTATATCGCCGGCCTCTCCGCGCCGAAGGGCCGCAAGATGGGCCACGCCGGCGCGATCATCTCGGCCTTCGGCGAAAGCGCCCAGGAAAAGGTGGAGATCCTTTCCGAGGCGGGCATCACCGTCGCGCCCAACCCCTCCGCGATGGGCGAGACGATGGCCCGGGTGCTCGAGGCGCGCGCTGCGGCCTGAACCGCGCGCGCCCTGCCCGCTGCGCCCCGGCGCGGCGGGCATCTTTCGCGGATAACCACGCAGAAGGCCCACGCCCCTGCGCCGCAACCGACGGCACCATGCCGGACAACGCCATGTGCGTCCTCGCCGGCGGCACCGGGTCCTTCGGGGGCGCGAACCTCGATCGAGCCGGCCACCGGCAGGAGGCGAGCGGCGCGACCCGCGATCGTCCGTGGCCGACACACTGCGGCTTGGTGCTCCGGGACCCTGACCTGACCGCCACGGCCCGACATCTTTCGCACTTGATCTTCCCGTGACTGGAGGCTTCATCCTCCTTGTTCAGCGAAACGATAGGAGGATCCTGTACATGCAACGTCAAGTCGCGCCGTTTTCCATGGCCGCCGCGCTCCTCGCGCTTCTGCCGACGCTCGCCACGGCCCAGACCGTGCACGTGGCCAAGACGTCGGGCTGCGGCTGTTGCGTCGCATGGATGGATCACATGGAAGAGCACGGCTTCCGGGCGACCGGGCAGGACGTGTTCGGTGGCGCGCTCGTGCGGATGAAACTGGACAGGGGCGTGCCCGCCGGTATGGCGTCATGCCATACCGCCACGGTCGATGGCTACGTCATCGAGGGCCACGTGCCCGCCGCGGACGTGCGCCGGCTTCTCGAAGAGCGGCCCGATGCGGTCGGCCTCGCGGTGCCGGACATGCCTCTCGGCTCACCGGGGATGGATTTCGGCAGCCGGACGGAACCCTATGACGTCCATCTCATCCGGCGCGACGGCACGACCGAGGTCTTTTCCTCGCACCCGGGCGATTGAGCCCCGGCCGTCGCCGTCGCCCTGCATTTTTCACGACAAGAAGAGCAGGTTGGCCCGAGCCGCGCATCGCGCGCCCGCATGCCCGCATCGGTCCGTTTTGCCCCCATTTGGGGGCGGTGGCCCTGTGTGCCGAGCTTATCATGATGCGCGCGCCGCGCGGGGATCGCGGGCGCTCCGTGTGCCTCGATACCAACGGCCTGTCGCCGTCGCGGATTGATCGAGACCGCAACCCGTTGATGGGCCTCGAGTGATCGAGGCCTCGCCAGAGGAAGTATTTCGTGAGCGAGTTGTTCTCAGACCGCTACGGCTGGCTGGTCGCAAGTCCGGTCTGTCCGATCGTGTACCAGGGCGACGACCCCGACGCGCCTGACTACAACGACGGTATCTGGGAAGCATCCGGCAACGGCGACAACGTCATCGACCTGAACGATCACCAGGCTGCGGACAACGCGCGCGGGCGCCAGGGAAACGACGCGCTTTACGGAAACGGGAACGGCAACAGGCTTCAGGGCGACGAGGGCGGCGACTGGATCGAGGGGAGGATTGGTCGCGACATCCTTGCCGGCGGCGCGGGCGACGACTGGCTCTTCGGCGGCGACGGGACCAATCTCACGCAGGACGGGGACGACTGCATCGACGGCGGCACCGGCCGGGACTGGATCGATGGCGAGAACGGCGACGACCTGCTGACGGGCGGCGCGGGAATCGACGTTCTCTTCGGCGGGGCCGGCGCCGATGCGATGTTCGGTGATGACGGGGATTTCGGCCTCGGCGGCGATGGCGACGACACCGACGGTGACGCGGCCGACTGGATGTCCAGCGGCGACGGCGGCGACGTCATGCATGGCGAAGGCGGCGACGACGTCATGTGGGGCGGAGCCGGCGACGACACGACGTATGGCGGCACCGGGCACGACAGGATCCATGGCGGCACCGGCCGCGACCGGATGGCCGGCGGCGCGGGCGACGACTTGTTGCTGGGAGGCGCGGGCGACGACGAGATGTTCGGCGACCTCCGCCAAGGTCAGGTCGATGATCTCGATTTCGGGTCAGACAACTGGCTGGACATGCTCGGGGAGGCGTCGGGCGGCCATGACGTAATGGCCGGCGGCGCGGGCGACGACATCATGGACGGCGGCGCGGGCCGCGACTGGATGGCCGGCGAAAGCGGCCAGGACCTGATGTTCGGCGGTCGCGGAAGCGACATGATGGACGGCGGCGCGGACCGTGACGTTCTTCAGGGCGATGCCGGCGTCGACCGGATCCGCGGCGGGTCGGACAACGACGTGATCGAGGGCGGCGCGCAGGGCGACTGGCTTTACGGCGATTTCGGCCGCGATGCGCCGTTCGGCTGGCATGTCCGCTTCGGGGCGATGGCCGACGACGCGAACGGCCAGACCTATGGCGGGCAGATCTTCGACCAACTGCCGATCGGCTGGGTCGAACTGCCCGTGCCGGCCCTCGAGGTGGAGAAGGACCGCGGCGAGGAGGGCGCCGACCTCATTCGCGGTGGCGGCGGGCATGACAGGATATTCGGCGAGGGCGGCAATGACCGGCTTTTCGGGGACAGCGGCGACGACACGATCGAGGGCGGTGACGGACGCGACTCGGTGGTCGGCAACTGGGGCGACGACGTGCTCTACGGCGGGCGCGGCGACGACTTCGTCTACGGCCGCCAGGACGACGACAGGCTCTTCGGCGAGGACGGAGACGATGTCCTAAAGGGCGGAGAGGGACAGGACAGCCTGACGGGCGGGATGGGCACCGACCGCCTTCACGGCGAGGAAGGCTGCGACGTGCTCGAAGGCGGCGAGGGCCGCGACATCATGGACGGCGGCGCGGCCGACGATCTGCTCCTCGGGGGGCTCGACAGCGACATCATGGAGGGCGGCTCGGGCGTGGACACCCTGATCGGCGAGGAGGGTCGCGACGATCTGTCGGGCGGCACGGGCGACGACATCCTGCTCGGCGGCCGACACGGCGACTGGCTGCGCGGCGGCGGCGGCAACGACCGTCTCTATGGCCAGGAGGGCGTGGATTTCCAGCGCGGCGGCGCCGGCGACGACGTGTTGCACGGTGGCGGCGCGAACGACCGCCTTTTCGGAGACGGGGGCAACGATTTCCTCGTCGGCGGGGCCGGCAACGACATGCTGGTCGGCGGCGAGGGCAAGGACGTGTTCGTCTTCGACGTGATCTGGGACGGCCAGACCGTCGTCGCCGATTTCGGCCACGACATCCTGCGCGACCTCGATATCGACGAGGACCTCGACGTCCTCGGCTTTCGGGTCACGGCTGTCGGCGGCGCGGCGGGCGCCAGCGGAGCCGCGGCCTTCGCGGCGCTCGAGGCCGCGGCGACCGTGACGGACGACGGGTGGCACACGACCATCTCCGTGGGTGACAGCTCGCTGCGGCTGCACAACGTCTCGGGCGGCACAACGCCTTTCACGTCGCTCGGGCAGGACGCGGTCCCGATCGGCGGCATCGGGCTCAACGCGATCTCGACCGGCGATGCAGGCTATTACGAGGTCGTCAACGTGGTCGCGGTGACGCCGGGGCTGACACTCGCGACCGACGAGGACACCCCCGTCACAGTCGATCTCGCTCCGGTTCCCGCGCTCGCGGGGCTGGCCCATATCGAGATCGTACAGGCGCCCGACGCCGGAACGGCGCGGATCGATGGCGGCATGCTGGTCCTGGACCCGGGCGGGGACTTCGAAAGCCTCGCCGCGGGCGAAGTCCGCAGGGTCCTGGTCGATCTTTTCGCCACCAGCGCCCATGTCCCCGGCACCTGCCCCGACGGCCGACGCACCGACCTTTCCGTGCTCGTCGAGATCACGGGCCTCAACGATGCGCCGGTGTTCGGCGAGAACGAGACGGTCTTCGCCATCGCGGAGCGGGAGGACGGCGCGGTGGACGAGAACGTCGCGCTCATCACGCTCTCCGGCGCGCTGGCCTTTTCCGACGCGGACCTGAGCGACACGCACACCGCCGGCGTCGTCCCGCAGGCAACGGGTTACCGCGGCAGCTTCGCGCTCGTCGGGACACCGACCACCGCCCCCGATACGGTCAACGGCACGCAAGGGTGGGACTTCACCGTCGCCGACGCGGATCTCGATACGCTCGCCGAGGGCGAGACGCGCGTGCAGCGCTATGACGTCAAGATCGACGACGGCCAGGGCGGGACCGCGACCCGGACGGTCGAGGTCACGCTCACCGGTCGCAACGATGCGCCCGAGGCCGCCGATGACGACAATTCGGACGACCCGGTAATCGAGGCCGGCACAACCGGGCCCGGCGACGCGACGGCGGAGGGCAACGTCCTGTCCAACGACAGCGACGTCGACTTGCTGGACACGCTGTCGGTCTCGGGCGTCGCCGCCGGAGATCTGACGGCGGATCCCGGCACGCTCGCCGGCGGCACCGGCATCGCCGTGACCGGCGCCTACGGGAGTCTGACCGTCCAGGCGGACGGCGAGTGGATCTACACGCTGGACGATTCGAACGTGGACGTCGACGCGCTCGAGGATGGCGATGTCGCCGCCGACGTCTTCACTTACGTCACCGACGACGGCAATGGCGGGCAGGATCGCGCGACCCTCACGATTTCTGTCAGCGGGACATCCGACGGCGCCACCCCGACGGTCGATCCCGTCATCAACGAGTTCGTGTTCGACCACAGGGGCGAGGACAGCTTTGCCTTTATCGACGTGCTCGGCCAGCCTGACGCGGACTACGCTGGCTTCTGGCTGCTGGAAATCGAAGGCGACGGCAGCGGTGCGGGAACCGTCGACGCGGCCATCGAGATCGGGGCGACCGACGCGAACGGGTATTTCCTGGCCGACGAGGACGTGGAGAACGGAACCGTCAGCCTTCTGCTCGTCGAGGGCTTCACCGGCGCGGTCGGCGACGATCTCGACACGAACGACGACAGCGTGTTCGACGTCGCCCCTTGGGCGCGCATCCTCGACAGCGTCGCGGTGAGCGACGGTGACACTGGCGATCTGACCTATGGCGGGGTCAGCCTGGCCCCCGGCTACGACGGCGTTTCCTTCGATGTCGGCGGCGCCTCCCGCATTCCGAACGGCACCGATACCGACAGCCCGACCGACTGGGTGCGCAACGACTTCGACGGCGCGGGCATTCCGGCGCTCGGCCCAGGGACACTGGTGCCGGGAGAGGCGCTGAACACGCCGGCCCGGGACAACGCGGTCGGCGACCCGGCGGCCGCGATCACCCCGATCTCGGCCATCCAGGGCTCTGGCAGGGACTCCCCGCTGGCGGGCCAGAGCGTCACGGTCGAGGCCATCGTGGTCGGTGACTTCCAGGACGGCGGCGCGGGCACGAACGGCGATCTGAACGGCTTCTTCCTGCAGGAGGAGGACGCGGACACGGATGGCGACCCGGGCACGTCGGAGGGACTCTTCGTCTTCGACGGGACCGGCCCGGCCGTGGACGTTCAGCCGGGCGACAGGGTCCGAGTCACCGGCACCGTCGCCGAGTTTTTCGGCGAAACCCAGATCGGCTCGATCACGGCAGTCGAGATCCTCGACAGGGGCAACGCGCTGCCCACCGCGGCCGAAATCGCCTTCCCGGTGGCCGGCGTGCTTGCAAACAGCGACGGCGCGCTGATTGCCGACCTCGAAGCCTACGAGGGCATGCTGGTCACCGTGCCGCAGCAGATGACGATAAGCGACCTGTTCACGCTTGGCCGCTTCGGCGAAATCGGCCTGAACGCGGGCGGCCTGACCGAGGCCTACACGCAGGCCAATTCCCCCAGCGTCACGGGCTTCGGCGCCTTCCTCGAGGCGCAGGTGAGGAACACGCTCGTCCTCGACGACGGCCAGACCGGCCAGAACCCGGAGACCGTTCCCTTCGAGATCGCCGGCACGCCCGGGAACATACCCGGCCAGTTCGATGCCGCGGACGCGCTGGGCGCCGGCGACACGGTCGAGGGCCTCACCGGCGTCGTGCGGTTTTCACGCGGCTCGGGGGGGATCGGGGACGAAACATATCGGCTCAACCCGACCCAGACGCCCGCCTTCGCCGATGCCGTGCCGCGGACGGACACGGCACCGGATGTCGGCGGCACGATCACGGTATCGGCGTTCAACGTGCTGAATTTCTTCACCTCTCTGGGCGATGAAGGTCTGACCGCGGGGCCCCTGGGCGCCGGAGTGCGGGGCGCGGACTCTCTCGCCGAGTTCGAGCGGCAAACCGACAAGCTGATCGCCGCGCTGGCCGGGATCGGTGCGGATGTCTTCGGCCTGATCGAGTTGGAAAACGAAGTGGGCGACCAGAACGGCGACGGCCAGTTCGCGCTTGGGTACATCGTGGATGCGTTGAATTCGGCGCTGCCCGGGGCCGCCTACGACTATGTCGATCCCGGCACGCCCTACGTCGGCGACGACGCGATCATGGTCGGCATGATCTACGACAGCAACGCCGTGCGCCTCGCCTCGGACACGACGGTCGAGATCCTGACCGATGCCGATCTGGCCGCCCTTGGCGCCGATCCCGGCACCCCGGTCTTCGACGGTGCCGGGACCAGCCGCGCGCCCCTGGCCGCCACGTTCGAGGAGATCGCCAGCGGCGAAACCTTCACCGTGGCCGTCAATCACTTCAAGTCGAAAGGGTCCGTCAGCCCGTTCGGCGACAACGCCGATATCGGTGACGGCACCGGCAACAACGACGAGGCGCGCCTGCAGGCGGCCCAGGCGCTCGATGCCTGGCTCGGCAGCGACCCGACCGGATCGGGCGACGGCGACGTGCTGGTCATCGGCGACCTCAATGCCTACGCGATGGAGGATCCGGTCGCCTTCCTGAAGAGCCGGGGCTACGAGGACCAGGTCGCGCGCTTCCTCGCCGCAGACGCGTTCCCGTTCTCGTTCGGCTTCCCGGTGGATCTGGACGCAGCGCCGCAGGCGCAGACCTTCGGCGCGCTGGATTACCTGCTCGCCAATGCCTCGATGGCGTCACAGGTGACCGGGGCGGCGCAATGGCAGATCAATTCGGTCGAGGCCGCGGCACTCGGCTACGACACCACCGTCAAGACCGCGGGCCAGATCGAGGATCTCTACGCCACCGATCCCTTCAGGTCGTCGGACCATGACCCCCTGGTCCTCGGCCTCGACCTCGGTGCGAGCGACGCGCCGATCGCGTGACGCCCGGCCGCGCAGGACAGGGCGCCTAGTTCAGGAACCAGAGGCTCGCGCCCCCCGCCGCGATCACCGCGGCGTAGATCCCGGCCACGCGCACGCCCAGTTGCCAGTTGCCCGCGACAAGGGCGATCCCGCCCTTCACGGCGGTGTTGACGGACGCGGCGATGAAAATGGCGATCGCCCCGCTTTGCACTGCGAGATCGCCGCCGACCAGCCGCGAGACGGAGATCGTCAGCGCGTCCACGTCGGTGACGCCGGAGAGGGCGGCGGCGGCGAAGACCCCGCGCTCGCCCAGCCACGACCGAAGGTAGTGCATTCCCAGCATCACCCCCGCCAGAAGCGCCCCGAAGGAGAACGCGGCCTTCAGTTCGAGCGGGTTGGAGAGCCCCTCCACGCCCTCCATCACCCCGTCATCCCGAGTTGACAGAAGCTGGACCACCGTACCGCCGGCGAGGCCCGTTGCGGCCATGACGCCCATCGGCATGGCGAGGGGCGCGACGAGCGTGGGCTCGAACACCGCGACGAGCACGAGGATACGCAGGAACGTGACCGACCCGGCCAGCACCACGCCCGCCGCGGCCGTGCGCGCGAGAGGCGGGCGGTCGCGCACCAGCCGGGCCAGCGCCAGCGTCGTCGAGGTCGACGAGGCGAGACCGCCGAAGGCGCCCGTCGCGAGGATGCCGAGACGCGTGCCGACCAGGCGCATCGCGATGTACCCGAAGAACGACAGGCCCGCCACGATGACCACCGCCCACCAGATCTCGAACGGGTTGAGCACCTCGCCCGGCCCGTACCCGCGGTTGGGCAGAACCGGCAGCACCACGACGGACAGCACCGCGAGTTGCAGGAGCGCCACAAGCTCGAAGCGCCTGATCCTCGCGACCCAGCCATGAAGAAGCGGCTTCATCGCCAGCAGCAGGGCCGCGACCACGGCGACCGCCGCGGCGGGCGCCATCCGGCCGAGAACCGCCGCCGCGCCGAGCGCGAAGACGAGCAGAAGGGCGACCTCGGTCGTCAGGCCCAGGTCGTCGCCCTCCTCCAGCCGCACCCAGTAGCTGACGGCCAGAAGCGCGCCCAACGCCAGGAACGCGAAGGCCAGAAGCGCGGGCGAGGTCGCCTGCACCAGCCAGCCGCACACGCCGCCCAGCAATCCGGCCAGCGCGAAGGTGCGAATGCCTGCGACACGCGCGCCCTCGGACTCCTCGCGCTCGTGCCAGCCGCGTTCCAGCCCGAAAAGCAGCCCGATGGCCAGCGCGAGCCCAAGTCGCTGAAAGATCTCGAGGTCATCCATGCGCGACATCATGCATCAGAATACCCCCTGCGCCACAAGCGGCATCATGCGGGCGGGACCGTCGCGGGCCGCGGGGCGCGGGCGGGCTTTTCGCGGCCTGTCAGGGCGTGGCCGGAACGGTTTCCGCCCGGTCCGGGCACGGGGAGCGGAACACCGCCATCTGGCTCGCGCCTCCCAGGTCGGGATGACGGCCCGCGATGTCCTGGAAGGTGACGGCATAGCCCGCCGACCGCGCCGCGCGGCTGCACCACTGCCGGAACCTGCTCCGCGACCACTCGAACCGGTGGTCGGGATGACGGAAGCGGTGCGGCGGCACCCCCAGCAGCGGATTGAACTCCGCGTTGGGCGTGGTCACCACGACCGCGCCGGGCCGCAACGTGTGAAAGAGCGCCCGTTCGAGCCGCGACAGCCGGTCCGGGTCGAGATGCTCGATCGTCTCCACCAGAACGGCGCAATCCATGCCGGCAAGCTCCGGCGCCGGGTCCGTCATGGAGGCGGCGCGCAGCTCTATCCGGGGCCCGCAGGACCCGAGGTCGCACAGGCGGCGGCGCAGCCGGTCGAGCGAGGCCGTGCAGATGTCGAGGCCCACGATCTCCTCGATGCCCGGCTCCCGCGCCAGGCGCAGCAGAAGATCGCCGTCGCCGCAGCCGAGGTCCAGTATTCGCGCGGCCCCGGTCGCGCGCACCGCCGCCAGAACCGCCGCAAGGCGTTCTTCGTGCAGCCAGCTGGTCATGCCGAGCGCCCGCCCGGACGCCGTAGCAACGCCACGTCCTTCACGGGCACCTCGCAGGTCCAGCCCCATTCCGTGGCGAGATGGCGAAACGTCGCTTCGCGGTAGAAGGCAACGTGGGTCGGATCCTTGCGGTAGTGCCAGGTCCCGAAACGCGCGTCATCGGTCTGGAAGCAGGTCATCACGGCGAGCCATCCGCCGGGCCGCACCATCCGGCGCAGGCGCGCGAACGCCTCGCCAGGGCGATGGAAATGCTCGGCCGTCTCGGTGCAGACGACGAAATCGTGGCTTTCGGAAAGCGGCGCGGGATCGGGGGCGAAAAAGGGATCGTAGAGCGCCACCTCATGGCCCGCCTCGCGCAGCATGGCGGCGAGCGCCGGACCGGGTCCGCAGCCGTAGTCGAGCCCCGACGCCCGAGGCGGCAGCCGGTCGAGGAGGGGTTTGGCCAGCCGCGACAGGAAACGGCGATAGCCGGGGTCGTCAGGGTCGTTCTCGTGGGTGAGATAGAAGGCGCATTCCTCGTCCCGTGCCGGATGCTGCGCCGGGTGCAGGAACCGCAGACCGCAACAAGGACAGCGAAAATAATCTCGCGCGTCCGCATGGATGAAATGCGCCGCTTTCGCACCGCAGAGCAGGCAGGCGCAGGCGCATCGATGCGGCACCGGCACGTGGGCCCGCCCGGTCATCGACCCTCTGCCCGCGCAAGGGCGCCGGTCTGCGTGAACGGCGTGCCGGTATGGGGGGTGCCGAAGATCACGGGCTCCGCCCGGGCCTCGCCCCATGCCCGGCCCAGCCGGTCGAGAAAGCGCGGGTCCGGCAGGCGGTCGGGCCGCGCGGTCCCGCAAGCCGCGCTTTCAAGCCGCCGCGCCGCACGCTCCGGCGCGGTGACGAGGCCGGTCATCAGGAACGCCTGCCCCGGAATGATCTCGTCGACCTCCAGCGCGCGGCGCAGATCCTGCCGGCGCCGCAAGCCCGGCGCGCCGATGGACGACGGGCAGTCGTCCAAGTCCTCGAAGAGACGGCTCATGTCGTTCACCCTGCCCGGACTCCCGAGTCCCGGATGCGGTCTTGTCCGCCGAATCCACCCGCGCATCAACCGCAAGCGCGTCCGCGGCATCGGCGATGGCCTTCGGTCATCGAGTCGGCGGGTTGGACCGCGTCAGAAAGACGCGCACCGGTCCGGTCGCAATGCTGACGCTTTGTCGCAAATGATTGGACATGCGGCGCTGCAGCGAAGGCGGCGGCGATCACTGGGTGCAACGTTGGACGGGCATTGCGGTTCCCGGCGACAGGACAGGGCGGCTCATGTTTCAGATGTTGTCCGGGGTGTGGGCCCTTCTGATCGGCATCGTGCTCATCATGCTGGGCAACGGCATGCATTTCACGCTGATCGGTCTGCGTGGCGAGATCGAGGGATTTTCCGCCGCAGAGCTCGCCGTGGTCACCTCGGGCTATTTCATGGGCTTCCTGTCGGGCGCGCGGTTCACCCCGTTGCTGATCCGGCGCGTCGGGCATGTGCGTGTCTTCGCGGCGCTCGGCAGCTTCATGTCGGCGGGGCTGATCGCGTTCACCCTCCTGGCCGAGCCCTGGGCCTGGACGCTGTTGCGCATCCTCGTGGGGTTCTGCATGTCCGGCATCTACGTTGCGGCCGAGAGCTGGCTGAACAACGCGTCTACCAACGAGACGCGCGGCAAGATCCTGTCAACCTACATGATCGCGCAAACGTTGGGCATCATCGGCGCGCAGGGGCTGCTGACGCTGGGCGATGCGGCAACCTCTGCGCTTTTCATCGGGGCATCGATCCTGGTGTCGGTCTCCTTCGCGCCGGTGCTTTTGTCCGTCACGCCCGTCCCCGCGGTCGAGGTGGCGCGGCCGATGTCCCTGCGCAAGCTGTTTTCGAGTTCGCCGCTGGGCACCATCGGGATCTTCCTTCTGGGCAGCGTCTACGCGACGCAATCGGGGATGGGCGCGGTCTTCGGATCGCAGATCGGGCTGTCCGCGTCGCAGGTCGCGCTTTTCGTCGCCATGCTCTTCGCCGGGGCGCTGGTGCTGCAATACCCGATCGGCTGGCTTTCCGACCAGATGGACCGGCGCAAGCTGATCTTCGGGGCGGCCCTCCTCGGCGCGGCAGCCTGCGCGATGGGATGGCTCGCCGGCAGCGACGCGCCATGGCTGAAGGACGCCGGGCTCTGGCCCCTCATGGCCGCCGCCTTCTTCGCGGGCGGCGTGACGACACCGCTTTACGCGCTGTTTCTGGCCTACACCAACGACTTCCTGTCCATCGAGGACATGCCGGCGGCCTCCGGAGGGCTTGTCTTCACCTTCGGGCTGGGCGCGATCTTCGGGCCGCTGGCGACCGGCTGGGCGATGCAGGAGTTGGGCCCGTTCGCGTTCTGGCTGGTGCTGGGCGCGACCTTCGCCATCACCGCGATCTATGCGCTCTACCGGATGACGCAGCGCGCCAACCTTCCGGCGGAGGAGACCGAGAGCTATCTCGGCGTGTTGCCCACCGCCTCGCCCGTGGCGGTGGAAGCGGCCGGCGCCTGGGCCGCCGACCAGGCCGAGGCCGAACGCGACGGCGACGCCGCGTCCTGACCGCGCCCGCGCCCCCCACCCTGCATCCTCGCCGGTCGCGTCGCCGGGCGGTTTCCGGGAACGCGCCAGGCGACCGCGATGCGGCGCGGCGACAAGGATCGCGCATCAGCCATGCATGGCGGCCGGAACCCTCAACGGACGGTCGCTGGCGTGGCGGTCGCGCAGCAGAACCGCCGTCGCCGCGGGCAAAAGCGCGACACCCAGGAACGTCGCGCCGGTCCCGATGGCATCCGCCGCGACACCCGCGATCGCCGGTCCCAGGACGCTGCCCGCGGCCGTGGCAAGAAGGGCCGCGGTGAAACTGAGCGACGGCAGGGCGGGAAACAGGCGCTCGGACCAGACGGCAAGCACGGCGCTCGTCATCATGACGTGCACGCCCTGCAACCCGGCCGACGGAACCAGCCCGGCCCAGCTGTCCGGCAGGATCGCGGCCAGCGCCAGCGACAGCGCCCCGGCCAGCATCACGAACCGCAACAGCCAGGGCAGGCCTATGGCCGTCTTCACACGGCCCGTGAAAAGTCCGGCCAGCCCGAAAAGGCCGTAGACGACGAAGACGAGACCCGGCGTCGCCGCGGCGGGCAGGCCCGGCACGCCGCCGCGGTCCAGCATGTGGTCGGCCGCGAAGGATATGTAGACCGCCGAGGTAATCCCGTAGACGAAGGCGATCACGAAGAGCGGAAGCGCCCCGCCGCGCAGAAGCTCGCGCCACCCTTTTTCGGGTATGCCGTTGGGGTCCCTCTCGACATCGCGCAAGGCGGCATGATTGGCCAGCAGGGCAAGCGCGCTCGCGACCGCGAAGCCCGTCCAGCACAACCGCCAGGACAGCCCCATCATCACCATGGCCAGCGCCGCGAGACCGGCCGCCGCGATCCCGACGCTGGTGCCGGTGCTGATCTCCGAAAGGGCCCTCGGCCGGTCGACGTCCCGGACCTTGCGATGCACCGCGTCGTTGAAGGGCGTCCAGGCGAACCCGGCGCTTGACGCGGCAAAAAAGACGCCCACCGCCAGGACGAAGACGTTCTGCGCCACGGCGACGACCGACATGCCGAGCGTCGCGGCGATCAGCCCCGATAGAACGGGCACCTGCGGCCCCCGCCGCATGAGCAGGCCCTGCGCGACGAGCAACCCGAGGAAGAAGCCGAAGAAACCCAGGCTCGACACGAATCCGATCTGGGATGTCGACATCGAGAAGGCCGACCTGAACTCGGGCACGAAGAGCCCGAAGCCCATGCGCCCGGGGCCGTAACTGATCGCGGTCGCGGCGAAGCCGGCGACGGAAAGGCTCTGGAAATAGGTGATGCCACCCTCCCGCGACTGCCATGTCCCGGCACGGGACGCGGCCCTGGCATGCTACCACGGGCTGCGCGCGATTACCCGCCGGCCTTGCAGGGCCGGCCCCCTTCCCCTTCACCGGGGCGGGCAGGCAAGGGCGCGCGTCCAGCACTCGAACGACTGGCGCGCGGGTCGCTTGGGACACCTAGGCCAAGGAAGTGACCACCCCGGTCGGGGGGCGCTTCCCCATCGGCGTCGCGGTCGACGCCGCCGGGAACGGCGTCACCAGCGTCGCGATACAGCTGGAAGGGGTGGCGACGGCGGCGGCTTAGCGTCCGACCTGAGCAGCGGCTTCCTCGAGCCATGTTGGTGATTCCGCAGAGGCGGGCGCGGGAGTGCTCCAGTGTCGCGACATCGCCCCAGTTCACATCCTAGGGGCCGCATTCGAAGTGATCGGCGCTGAGCGCGGCGAGGCGGTCGAGCATCTCGTCGATCTCGGTCTTGGCTGAGATGAACGCGGCGAGAGCGGCGTCATTGGTCTTGGGCATCTCAGGATCTCCAACTTGGCGTCGTGTCCACGACGGCGATTCTGGCGAGACATGGCAAGTTGTTTCCGCCGCACATGAACCGCCCCGGGTTTGCCGGAGGCTCCAACTCGTGAGTAGGATGGAGCATCATGAGCAAGACCACGAACAAGTATTCCCCGGAAGTCCGCGAGCGTGCGGTTCGCATGGTTTTGGACAATCCCGGGCAGCATGAGAGCCGGTGGGCGGCGATCCTGTCGGTTTCATCGAAGATCGGTTGCGCGCCGCAGACGCTGAACGAGTGGGTCAAGAAGGCTTGTGTGGATGCCGCCCGGTTTGCAAGGAAAATAATGAACCTTCGCGCGTGTGATCGAGTGCGTGCTTGTGTCAGGCCTTCTCTGTGCGGCTTGCCAAGCGCCGCTGGCCGGTATGGTGATCTGCGGATCGGATCCAAATCTGAGATGCGAGCGCGGAGCTCTCGCCTTCTTTCTGGTTGTTCCGATCCCGATCTTCTCGATCGGTTTGCCCGTACGGTTCCCTGCCTTCCTCACAACTCGTGCGACCGGGGCCTTTCCCGGTGCAGTGTAGGGGTCACGCCATCTGTGGCGGTGTGACCGGATGACCTCTGTAATCCTCGCCCTTCGTCAGCATGGCCCAGATGCTGCGTGCCATTTTGTTGGCGAGGGCCACCGCGACCAGCATTCGCGCCAATCACGATCCTTCGGGTGGGCGTTTCCGTGTCGCCCCGTACACAACCGACATCGCGCCGATAATCAGCAACCTGCGGATGTCGCGCTGTCCCATCTTCGACATCTTTCCAAGCCTTTGTTTGCCACCCGTGGATTTCTGCAGCGGAACGAGACCCAGCCAGGCCGCAAAGTCGCGACCGCGCCGGAAGCTCTCCATCGGTGGCGCGAAAGCCTCGATCGCCAGCGACAGGATCGGACCGACCCCGGGCATGGTCTGCAAGCGGCGCGTGGTCTCGGCTTCGCGGGACATGGCGTCGATGTGCTTCTTCAGTTTGTCTGTACGAACGGTCAAATCGGCGATCTGCTCCATCAGGCCGCGGCAGATCTCCCGAACAGCGGTTGGTATGTCCGTGTTTTCATCCGCGATGATTTCTTCGATCCGGCCCATGTGATGGATGCCGTATGGGGCGATATAGCCGAACTCATAAAGATGCGCGCGCAGCGTGTTCACCAGTTCGGTCCGCTGGTTCACCAGCTGCTCGCGGGCGCGAAAGGCGATGGCGCGCTCCTGCTGCGCTTCGGTCTTCACCTCCACGAAGCGCATGGTCGGGCGCGTGGCTGCCTCGACGATGGCCTCCGCATCGTTGGCGTCGTTCTTGTGGCGTTTTACAAACGGCTTGACATAACGCGGAGCGATCAGCTTGGCCTCATGGCCGAACCGGATCATCTCGCGCGCCCAGTGATGCGCTCCGCCGCAAGCCTCCATGACAACCAGGCACCGCGGCAGGTCCATCATGAACCTGTGGAATTGCAAGCGCGAGAGCTTCCTTCGGAACACGGGGTGCCCGTCGGCGCGGGCGCCATGCACGTGAAAAACGTTCTTTGCCAAATCGACGCCGACGATTGTAACCTCCTCCATGGGTGTCTCCCTTTCTCTTTCGTGGCTGTAGACAACCACGACGTTGGCACACAGCGATGCCGTCGAGGAAGGGCGGCATCCACCCCATCTGAGGTGGATCGCGGTGAGCGGGCCGGTGTCACGACCGAGATGGCCGAGCGGCTGAAGGCGCTGGAGCGGGAGAACCGGGAACTGAAGCAGGCGAACGAGATCCTCCGGAAGGCTTCTGCTTATTTTGCCCAGGCGGAGCTCGACCGCCGACCGAAGTCATGATCGCTTTCATCGACGATCACCGTGGAGAACTCGGGGTCGAGCCGATCTGCAAGCAGCTGCCGATTGCCCCGTCCACCTATTACGATCATCTGGCGAAGCGGGCCGACCCTGATCAGCGTTCAGATCGGGCCAAGCGGGACGCGGAACTGCGCCCCGAGATCGAGCGCGTGTTCGATGCCAATTTCAAGGTCTGTGGCGTGCGCAAGATCTGGCACCAGATGCGCCGGGAGGGGGTCGACGTGGCCAGATGCACGGTGGCGCGGCTGATGAAGGAAATGGGGCTCAAGGGCGTCATTCGTGGCAAGAAGATCTGGACGACGCTGCCGGACAAGGCACAACCATGCCCATTGGACAAGGTGAACCGTCAGTTCCGCGCGCCTGCGCCGGATATGCTGTGGGATGAGCCGTTGTCGCGCCATTGGTCCGAGCGACAATGGCGAATGATTTCACCTATGTCGCGACCTGGCAGGGCTTCGTCTATGTGGCGTTCGTGATCGATGNCAGGGCTTCGTCTATGTGGCGTTCGTGATCGATGCCTTCGCGCGCCGCATCGTAGGCTGGCGGGTCAGCCGCACGGCCCATGCCGTCGCCCATTGGGCTTGAACCAATGGCGCCACAATGGGCAACCGTGCTCGATGCCCTGGAACAGGCCGTTCATCAGCGGCGGCCGGGCGCGGGGCTGGTGCATCACTCGGATCGCGGGTCGCAATACCTGTCGATCAAATACACCGAACGCCTGGCGGAGGCGGGCACCGAACCGTCGGTCAGCAGCGTCGGTGACAGCTACGACACTGCCCTGGCTGAGACGATCAACGGTCTTTTCAAGGCAGAGGTCATTCATCGCCGTGGACCATGGCGCAGCTTCGACGCCGTGGAATACGCCACCCTCGGATGGGTCGATTGGTTCAACAACCGCCGCCCGCTGGAACCCATCGGGAATATCCCGCCAGCAGAGGCCGAAGCAAATCACCACGCCACTCTGGAAACTCAGACCATGGCAGCGTAACTATCTGAAATCAACCTCCGGCAAACCCGGCGCGGTTCAGCGAATCGAGATTGAGGGACTTCTCACCGGCGTCGAGGACGCCCCACCTCTTCTGCACCCCAGTCTTGCGCTTCGCTACCGCGAGCGCGTCACGAAACTGGTGTAGACGCTCAGCGTAGCTGAACATCGTTCGGCAGCGGGAGAAGTAATCAGGAGTTTGGTCGAGAAGATCGTGCTGAGCCCGGACGAAAGCGAAAACCGTCTGGCTGTCGATTTTCACGGCGACCTGGCCGTTATCCTTTGATAACACGTACAAATCTGGTTGCG